>JAKAXI010000040.1 GCA_021816665.1 Bacillota bacterium
CAAAGCCTCCCGTACCTTGGTGAGCGTGAACGAGAAGTGATCTGCAAGCGCTTCGGCCTGCCAGCGGGGGAAGAGATGACCCAACGAGAGATCGCGACCGAACTAGGGATCTCGCGATCTTATGTATCGAGAATTGAACGCAAGGCGCTGAACAAGCTGTACGCCCAAATGCGGTCGGGCGACGCATCGGGTGAATGAGCACGAGAACGAGCTCGCGAGGCGTTATTTCAGGGACTACGACGTGGGAGGGCCGTGAGCCTGAAAACAGGGATCCTACCTGCGATGACGGTCTAGCACGGCGTGATCGCTGAGAGGAGGTACTGAAAGCCGGGGCTGACTCAACGGGACAGCCCTTTGGTTTTGCGAGCCTCGGCGCAGGTATGATAGAGTAAGTCGCACATGTACAGCACGGATTCGCGGTCTGGAGGAAGACATGGGAAACTGGATGCTCGAATTGACACCGGACGAGTACATCGTCTCGATCTACGACCTCGACTTGGACAGGCTGTGGCTCGCCGGGAAACGCGCAATTCTCACTGACCTAGACAACACGCTTGTGCCATGGAACACCCCTTTGGTACCGAACGCCCTCACGGACTTGCTCGATAAAGCCCGTGTACGCGGATTTCGCGTGTGTATTGTGTCCAACAACAAGGGTCACCGGGTGATGGAATTCGCCGACCGAGTTGGCGTACCTGCGCTCGCTGGCGCAAAAAAGCCGAAACCTGAGGCGTTTACGCAAGCCATGGCACTCCTTGACGTTGCGCCGGGCGAAACGGTGATGGTGGGTGATCAACTGTTCACAGACGTGCGCGGGGGCAATCGCAGTGGACTTTACACTGTGCTGGTGCTGCCGATCCACCCTCGGGAGTGGTGGGGCACACGGATCGTGCGACAGGTGGAACGGTTCGCCATGAAGCGCCTGCAGGCGCGCGGACTGCAGGTGCCAGAGCGTAAACGGGAAGGGCGGTAAATCGATCATGGACACTGTTTGTCAGGGATGCGGGGCACCGCTCCAGAGTTCTGCGCCGGATGCTCCAGGGTATGTGCCTCTGAGCGCGCGCACACGTGAACACCCCGTGTGCCGTCGCTGTTACCGGATTGCCCATTACGGAGACTTTACGCCTGTGAGCTTGACGCCAGAAGATTACGAGCGAGTGGTACGAAACGTCTTGTTTGAAGCAGACACAGTGTTGTACGTAATCGACGTGTTTGATCTTGAAGGGTCACTGGTACCGATCCTTCCGGAACTGATTGACGAGCAGCGAGTCGTCGTCGCACTGAACAAAGTCGACGTATTGCCAGAAGAGGTTGATCCCGCCGCTCTGGTACGCTGGGTTCGTCGTGCGGTAACAGAACGCGGTACGTCGGTTGCAGACGTTGTACCCGTCAGCGGCGTCAACGGTTGGGGAATCGAGTCATTGATGAAAACCCTGTTTGACAAGGGAACGGATGACACAATCTGCGTTGTCGGAATGGCCAACGTGGGGAAGTCGACACTGTTGAACCAGTTGAGTCAAGCGGCTGCGGTCCAGCCGGTATTCACTACCTCACGTATGCCGGGGACTACCCTCGGTGTTGCAGCTGTGGTATTAGATAGCGACGATGGCCGGTCGCATGTGCTCATTGATACTCCTGGTTTGATGAACGGGTCCCGGGCGACTGATCATCTGTGTAAAGACTGCCTGGACAGGGCTGTTCCCGCGCGGCGACTGCGGCCGCGGGTTTTTCAGCTCGACAGCGAACAGACCCTGTTTCTTGGCGGGTTTGCACGTCTAGACTTCAACGCCGGTGCACGCCAGCCGATTGTCTGCTATGTCAGCAACGACCTTGTCGTACACCGAACCAAGCTGGTTCGAGCCGATAGTTTTTACCGCGATCACGCTGAGGACATCTTGATGACGCCTTGTGCGACCTGCCGCCGCGAGCTGACCGGTTGGACGCAATACCGCATCAGCACCCAGGCGGCTCGTGACAACAAGACACTGCACGTGAGCGGTCATGGCAGTGATATCGTCCTCGCCGGCCTCGGCTGGGTCACTTTGTTCGGTGAACCGTTTGAAGGGGTACTCCACGCCCCTGAAGGGTTGCAGGTGACTACGCGACCTCGGTTAGTGGGCGAACTCAGCAGGCGTTGAGGGAGGTTGATCGGGATGGGTAAACAGTGGTTCGGTGTTATGGGTGATCCTGTCATGCACAGTGTATCCCCCGCTATGATGAACGCTGCGTTCACTGCGCAAAACCTGGATGCAGTGTACCTGGCCTTTCACGTACCAGCTGGATCTGTCACAGAGGCTGTGAAAGGACTGCGAGCGCTGGGTGCAACCGGAGCTAACGTGACCATTCCACACAAGCAGACTGTTTTAGACCTGGCGGACTCGAGATCGAGAGAAGCGGATCTGGCTGGGGCCGCGAATACCTTGTGGTTTATGGAAGACGGGTCTATCCACGCACACAACACGGATATTGAGGGCTGGTGGGGGAGTGTGTCGCCCGCTCTACCGGTGGATTGGCAGCGTGCTGCTGTACTCGGGGCTGGAGGCGCGTCGCGCGCCGTGCTGACCGCCTTGTCGCTGTACAAGCCAGGCTGCAAGGTGGATATCGTGGTGCGCGATGTGGGGAAGGCAGAGAGTGTCGCGAGTCAATTTGCTGGCCGTCTGACAATAGACATTCACGACTGGCAGGAGCGCGGTGAAGTGATTTTTGCGAGCGATCTCGCGGTAAACACGACATCCCTTGGCATGTGGCCGAATGAAGATGCTTCTCCAGTCGCAGATGCAGGTTGTTTTCGCACAGGTCAAGTGGTTCAGGACTTGGTCTACGCGCCGCTTGAAACGCACTTCTTGCGGTTGGCGCGTTCCGGCGGGGCAACGCCCGTCGACGGACTTGGCATGTTGGTGGGCCAAGGAGCAGCTTCGTTTCGGCTGTGGACGGGATTGGCGGCGCCGCAGGCGGTGATGCGTCAGGCGGCTGAACAGGCGCTGGCACAGCGCAGGGCGAGCGCTTAGCTGTGGTATACTGGGGGCGATGAAATGGGGGATATTCGGTCGTGCAGCGTGATGAGCGCCTAGTAGTTCTGTTTGGCGGTACGTTTGACCCGCCGCACGTTGGACACTTGGCGATGGCACAACTTGCACTTGAGCAAACCCGAGCGTCGCACGTTTGTCTGTTGCCTTCGCCAGCACCTCCGCATAAAGAGGAACAATCTCTGCCGTTTGACGTGCGGGTAAAACTCTGCCAAGCATTAGTGGAGGGGTACGACAGACTCCAAGTCTCGACGTTTGAAGCTGACCTACCGAGGCCATCCTTCACAGTGGATACCGTGTTGGCGTTGAAGACCCTCCATCCGAATACACGCTTTCTATTTTTACTCGGTGGAGACAGTCTTGCACAACTGCCGACTTGGGAACGGGCACAAGAACTCGCACGGACGATCCCGTTTCTCGTCGCAGCACGAAGTACCTATCCGCTCGCTTCCACGCTCGACACGGTTTGCAAGCAGCTGCCGGGTATACAGGTGCAGGCAGTCGAAATGCCGATTCTTGACGTGTCTTCGAGTTGGTTGCGAGCAAGGTTTAACCAAAACTTGTCTTTGTGTGGACTGGTCCCAGAACCTGTACTGGTGTGCTGGCGAGCTCATAGTCACGCGAGACAGTAGGGAGAGGCGGCAGACTTGGGAGAGCAAGAGGTCGCGGAGCGGGTCCGGGCCGAATTATCGGACGCCCGGTTTGCACACACGGAAGGTGTGGTTGCCGCTGCCACAGAACTAGCAAGTCGTTTTGGCGCGAGCGTACAAGCGGCGCGACTCGCCGCGTGGATCCACGACATCGCGCGCGAGTGGCCGATTGAGCGCCTGCTGCAGGCCGCCCTGCGAATGGACATCCCGAGCGGGTTTGCGCTCATCCCCGCCCTCTTACACGGGCCAATCGCCGCTGGTTTAGCCGGTGAGTGGTTTGGTGTGTCAGATGCTGTCGCGGACGCCATTCGCTATCACACAACAGGTCGCGTCGGCATGTCTGTGCTCGAAAAGGTGGTCTGTCTCGCTGATGCCATTGAGCAGGGACGTGACTATCCAGGGGTCAATGACATTCGCACAGCAGCTCAAAGTGACCTGAATTTGGCACTTGCCATGTCGTTTGATTCGACAATTCACTATCTTTTACTCAAGCGAGAACCGATTTTCCCGCTGACAGTAATGGCACGGAATGAATTTTGGGAACTGACCAGGGAGGTTCGCGAATGATCGAGTCGATCGACCACATCGCACGATTAGCTGCACAAGCCGCTGCAGATAAAAAGGCCAGCGACATCGTAGTTTTGGATATCCACGAGTTGACACCGATTGCAGACTACTTCGTGATCTGCTCGGCGAACTCCGGCACGCAGATGGAGGCGGTCGCCAACGCCGTGCGTGACAAACTCGAAGAGTCAGGAGTTTCCTGCCGAGGTGTCGAGGGGCTTAGTGAAGCGCGATGGGTGCTGCTTGACTTCGGTGATGTGGTTGTTCACGTCTTTCGAGCGGAGGACCGTGAGTTTTACCATTTGGAACGGTTGTGGGGCGATGCCAAGACAATCGAGTACGAGGTCCATTGATACGTCGATAAGCAGTGCGAGAGCGCTAGGTCGGACGGACGTTCATACGTCTTCCGTCGCAGAGGTACCGCCCGACCTGCGCTCTTGGCAAAATTTCTCGAACTGTGTACGGCAGTCTTCGTGACTTTCAAAGAACAGAACCAGCGCTTGCAGGGTATCAAGTGTTTTGGGACTGACGTGATGCTCGATGCCTTCTACATCGCGGGTAATCGTTTCTTCTCCGACGCCAAGCATGCGCAGAAAATCGGCCAACATGCGATGGCGTTCTTTCATTTGCTTTCCGAGCCGCTGACCTCGTGACGTCAAGATGATGCCGCGGTACTTCTCGTACGTGACGTACTGGTTATCGTCGAGCTTCTGAATCATTTTTGTGACAGACGAGGGCTGAACCTCCAAAGAAGACGCGATATCCGATACGCGTGCATAGCCCTTTTCGTGCATCAGTTCGTAAATCTTCTCCAGGTAGTCCTCCATGCTCGGCGTCAGCACACAATACCCCTCCATCTACTGGTTTGTTTATCTTACCCCACCGGAATGCAGGATGTCATCTCCAAAGTCATCTCAAACTGATCCTATTTCGAACAGGGGAGCGCGTGTAGAAAGGCGAACCTGTTGCTTCAGACCTACGTTTTAGTGCCGTGTTTGTGCCGATGGATGCCGCTCGGGAGGGGGCCTGTCCATGCAGGATGAATCACCAGAAGGCCGTGACGGTTCCTTGACAGAAACGGAAGGGTTCGACGATTGGTTGCCGGTCACCGAGGAAAGTATGCTACACCGGGCCGCACGCCCGCAGTTACGTCGCTGGGGCGGTCTTGCACTCACTTTTTTACTTGGTTGTGGGGTCTGTGCCGCGTTCTTTTTATCCACTGGTCCAGGCCGCGTTGTCACACATCGCACACTGCCAGCATCAGCGCTGGTTCAGAGCCGCAATGTCGACAACGCAAC
Organism: Bacillota bacterium; assembly: GCA_021816665.1. Lineage (GTDB taxonomy): Bacteria > Bacillota > Bacilli > Alicyclobacillales > Alicyclobacillaceae > Alicyclobacillus_L. The sequence goes on from JAKAXI010000040.1 coordinate 5,539, forward strand.
GAACCTCACGAGCACCGCCATCAATGTAATCGAAGTAGATGTTCACGGCGACGTCAAGCATCCTGGCGTCTACACCTTGCCATTGGACGCAAGAGTAAAGGACGCTGTCAAGGCGGCGGGGGGTTATCTGCACGCTTCTGACGCCGATAATGTAAATGCTGCGGCCCAATTGACAGACGGAGCAGAAGTGGTTGTCTCTGGTCCGGTCCTTTCACACGGTCCCGATCCGTCGAGTGGGCCTGTCGTCGCGAGTTCGCGTGGTTCGGCCAGCGGAACGAACACGACACCGTCAGGGAACATCGAAACAAAGCGGGTTGATTTGAATACGGCGGACCTCGCGACGCTGGAAACGCTACCGGACATTGGGCCTGCGCGCGCCACCGCAATCATCACCTATCGCGCGCAACACGGTCCATTTGCGAACGTGTCCGACTTGACGAACGTCAGCGGCATTGGGCAGGGTATTTTGAGCCGGATTGCGCCATACTTGTACGTTGCGTCGAGGACCGGTTGAGAGAACTCGTATAGAATGGTGACAGTGGTGCGCCCTGTGACGAATTTTTGGTGACTTGGCGCAGTCCGACACAAATTCGACGGGTGCCTCGCAAATTTATGGGGGGAGGGTGGCAGATGCATGTGAATTGGCTTACAGCCGCGATCGTCGTGATCATACTGTGGTCTGTTGGCTACGGGGCTGTACGTGGCTTTGCTCTTGAAACCGGACACCTTGTCGCAGAACTGATTTCTCTCGCTGTAAGCGCGGTCGCAATCTGGGCAGCCTGGGTCGGGAGTTCACGCCTCTCTGCGTATGCCGCACACGTGAAAACCACCCACTGGCCGCAGTTTGCGGTGCAGGTACTGCAGTGGTGGCAACAGGCGCCAGGCATTGCCCGGGCTGTCGCATTTGTCGTGGTATATCTGTTGGTGTCAGGTCTTTTGAACCGGCTATTATACGGCTTTACTGCTCTTCTGCCGCGAGCCATTCCAGGCCCAATTGGCCGAAGTCGGTTACTGGGCGCGGGGCTCGGGGCGGTTGGCGGCGTTGCCCACGCCCTCATCTTTGGCGGGCTGGTGTTTTTGCTGCTGCAATATGTGTCAGCACCTGCAATCGCAGCGATGGCAAAACAATCACAGCCTTACCAATTGATGCGAACGCGTGCCTTTGAACCCGTACTGCGCCCCCTTCTGACCAGCGAATTGCCGGTGTACGCCCGTGGGGCACTGGAACCTTTGACCAAAAATATCAACCTCTTCGTGGTCCCGACGGGCGTGGGTAAGGAACGCGGAATATTGGTGGTGCCAAAACAGATTTCGACCCTTGCCCAGCAGATTGCCGGCAATCAACCGACAGCGAAGGCGAAGGCGTACGCACTGTACGAGTGGGAAATTCACCACATACGGTACGACTGGCAGAAGTATTACGAGTACGTCAAGTACGGTAAGTGGGAACAGCAGTCACCTTTGCAAACACTCGAGACTGGTACGGGAGTGTGTGCGGACTATGCGCTCTTGTATGCGGATTTAGCGCATAGTGTCGGGTTAACTGTGCAAATCGACGAAGGACTTGGCGGAACGCCCGGTCAATACGGATCACACGCCTGGAACAAGGTGTATCTGCCGTCATCAGGCACGTGGATCCCGGTCGACACAACCTGGGGTTCGCAGCAGGACGCCTGGTTTGACCCGCCGCATTTCAGCAAGACGCATATTCAACAGACACAGATTACGATCGATGCCGGACAGGGAGCCGCGTCCTGACCGTTTGGCGAGCCAGACAGACAGAGGCCTGTCTGGTCGTCTACGCTATCGGCTTCGGATTTTCACTTCAGACAAACACTGGGACACGAACTGCGGCGGCTTTGGTGTTGGGGCTCGGCCTACTAGCAGCGATTGTTGGGTTTGGGCGAGCGGTTGTAAAGTTTCGAAACAGGACGGTGCGTTTTGTCCTCAAGTGGATTGTAATTGGCAGTGGCGTTGCGGCAGTCGGCGCCGCATACGGCGGGTGGCAGGCGGTCAAAGACCCGGTACGAATTGACGCCCTGGTTGGGCAACCGGTGATTGTCGAGGGCAGTGTGCTGAGCGCGAAGGACGTTGCTGGCGGGCGTATGTACGAACTGTTCATCGACCGCGTTCAGCGAACAGGGCAGGTCACTTGCACTCAGGTCAAAGTGGACTGGCCTGCGTGGGCCCCGACAGGCGAGTTAGCGCATCTCAGTGCCGGAGACGACGTGACCGCTTCTGGTGTGCTGGTGTTTCCACCGGTGACAACGAATAAGGGAGTGCCACTGCGAAAGGAGCTGGCACAGGGGGGGATTTTCTACGAGTTTGAAGGCCACCTGACGACATCGTCGTCGCATCAACACACCCTAGTGACGCGTGTGCGTGGTCGGTTGGCAAAGAGTGTGGCGAGTCTCCCTTACGGCACGGCCGATCAGCAAGTCCTTCTCTCAAGCGTCGTGTTTGGCGGGGAAAACGTTGCTGCGAGCGAGAAACAGGCGTTCTTAAGAGCTGGGCTTCTGCACGTGTTGGCGGCGAGTGGGGCGAATTTGATGTTGGTGGAGCAAGCGTTGGTGCGCACGCTTCGGCCGGTCTGGAACAAACTTCACCTGCCTGAGACCATTTGGTCACTTCTGCTCGTGTCGTTCAACTGGGGATTCGCACTTCTGTGCGGAACTGCGCCATCACTTACCCGCGCAGCTATCTTGGCATCCTACCGCCATACCGCCCAAATGCTCTCTCGGCGAGTTCGAACGCTGGACGGGTTGGCTGCTACTGCCGTAGTCCAGGCCGTGATCTCGCCAAGCCAAGTGACTTCGGCCAGTTTCCTCTTGTCGTTTGTCGCGACGGGAGCACTCGCACTCGTCCTTGATCACTCGTTCATCAAAACGTCACGCCGCCTTGCCACAGGACGGTTAAAGAGAATGATCAGAGTACTGACGGTGCACTCGTTGACAACTGTGGCGACGTCCGTAGCGATTGAATTCGCACTGTTACCATTGACTTTCACGCTGTTCCAACAAATCACACCCTACGCCGTGGTGACAAACGTGATCGCCGAGCCGCTCCTTACCTTGCTGCTTCCGCTAGCCGCCCTCTACATTGGCGTAGCGGCTTTGCTGTCGCTGGCGGCGCCATTGGTCGCCTGTGCAGCTCCACTCGCTTCAGTCACTTACAGCATGTTGTCGGCAGTATCATGGCTGGCTAACACGGTTGCTGCGTGGCCAGGGTCGTTAATTTCGACGTCGAATCTGCCCAACTCGGACTTTTTTGCGACAGGAATTTACGTGGTGGCTGGACTTGTTTTGTTTACAGTTTCAGAGCGGAGAAAGCGACGTTCCCGAACGAACGGTCGGACGGGCATTCGTCCCGTAATCCGCGAACATACACGTAAATTGTGATACAATAAAGCTGTTTGGTCTTGGTACAATTTTCAGGTTGTGAAACCGGGATGTGCAAGACCCTGTACGCGCATTGTAAGCACACCTGAATTTTTCAACCGGGAGAGGGCGAATCAGTAATGAAGCACAACATTCTAATTCTTGGAGCGGGCTATGCCGGGATGCTGACTGCGACCCGATTGGAGCGCCTGTCCGCGCCTTTTACGATGGTGAACAAAAAACCTTATCACTACTTCACGACGCTGTTGCATGAAGCGGCCGGCGGTCGAGGCAACCCGATAGACTACACGGTTCCAATTGAGAAGGTTTTTCATAAACAGACATCACAACTCGTGGTCGACGAAGTGACGGCAATCAACCGTGAGGCGCGCACGGTTACTGGTAAATCTGGGACATATGAGTACGAGTATCTGGTCATTGCGCTTGGCTGGGTGCCCGAGTACTTTGGGATTCCTGGGCTGGCTGAGCACAGCCTACAGTTGTCGAGTGTCGATGCAGCCGCACACATTCGCCAACACATTGAGAATGAGTTTAAAAGCTACCTTCAGGATCAGGACCTGACACACTTGCGGATTGCGGTCGGGGGCGCGGGGTTAACCGGCATCGAACTCGTGGGCGAGTTGTTGGATTGGGTTCCTAAACTGTGTGTCGAACTCGGAATTGACAGGCATCTTGTAGACGTCCAGAACATCGAGGCGATGCCGAACATCCTTCCCCAAGTATCACCGGACCTTCGTGAAATTGCCAAGCTAACTCTGACTGAGCGCGGGGCGAAGTTGCGCACAAACACCAAAATTGTGAAGGTGGAAGCTGGTGCCGTCTACGTAGAAGGCGATGAGCCAGTTCAAGCGGGCACGATTATTTGGACTGGGGGAGTGCGGGCGAACCCCATTTTGGCAGAGTCCGGGTTTACTGTAGATCGGCGCGGCAAGGCCCAGGTCAACGCGTATCTGCAGTCCGTTGACGATGACCACATCTTTGTCGGTGGGGACAGCGCTGGGTTCCAGGATGAAAATGGAAAGCCGGTGCCTCCAACCGCCCAAACTGCATCACAGATGGGTAAGCTGATTGCGGACAACTTAACCGCGTTAATGCATGGACAGCTAATGCGCAGCTTTGAGTACAAGTCGAAAGGTACGCTGGCTTCCCTTGGACCGGAGGTTGGGGTTGGGGACGCGTTTGGGATTCCCGTACGAGGCGTGGTAGCAGGACTGGCCAAAGAGGCCACGAAAGTTGAACACCTGTGGGAACTCGGTGGGCTGCGACTGATCGCTGACAAGTCTGGGGATGTTGTGCACCTCTGATTTTCATGTACTGGCAAAGTCGGATCAAGGGTGGCGCAGTACGAGATGGCGGATTACCTCAGTGCGCGTGAGACTGTGGGGCGGCAAGGAGCCGCCCCTGTGTATGTTCTATTCGGGACCGAGCTTTATCTCATGCAATCCTTTATCGCGGCCGTTGCACGGCAGCTAGGTAGCGATGGCGGGACCGCGGTGGATGTCAACCACCATTCGTTTGAGGATGAAGGATGCCAACCGGCAGTTGCGGGCTGCCAGACGGTGTCCTTATTTGCTTCTGGGTCCGTTGAAGTACTCGATAACTGCACTGCGCTCCTCTCGAGAGATCG
>JAKAXI010000041.1 GCA_021816665.1 Bacillota bacterium
TTGTGAATTACGCCCGCCCTGCATGAACGTCAGCTGCATGAACATCAGCTGCATGAACATCAGCTGCTTGAACGTTTGCTAAGGAGGCATGTCTCATGCCTGTCGACATTCCAAGTCAGGTGAAAGATCCGGAACTGTTGCGGGCCAGACGCGCCCAAATCGTCGCGGCAGCAGTCCAACTCTTTTCGGAGAAAGGGTTCCACAAGACCACGACGCGCGAACTCGCTCGTGCCAGTGGGCTGTCGATCGGCGCGTTGTACGAATACGTGCAGTCCAAAGAGGACGTGCTGTACCTCGTCTGCCAACACATCCACCAAGAGGTAGAGTCTGCTTTGCGCCGCACCTTGTCTGAGCACGCCTCGGCTGCTGTGCGGCTACAGAGCGCGATCGAAGGGTTTTTGTCCGTCATGGATGACATGCAAGACGACGTCTTGCTTATCTACCAGGAGAGCAAGTCGTTACCGGGGGCGTTTCTGCACGAAGTCCTTGCACACGAACAGCGGATCACGGCCGTCTTCGAACACCTTCTGCAAGAGGGTGTGAAGGATGGCAGCTTTGGCCTCGAGCCAACGGACCTGGCGGTACTGGCGCACACCATCGTCGTGTCCGGCCAAATGTGGGCATTCCGGCGTTGGGCGCTGAAAGAAGTGTCATTTGAGACGTTTGCGAAGGCACAAGTTGAGATGCTGATGAAGGCAGCGCGCACCACAAGCGGGAGGGGATCGGAATGAGTCAGATGGAGATCGAGCAGAAGCAACTGATCGAGCCCGTCGAGTCTGAACGGGGCGCAACGAAAGCGAGTCACCGCACCGAGCAGGATATTCTAAGTCACCAGGATCGCGAGCCCTACCACCCGGCGAACGTTGTCCGGTTTGTGACCGCGTCCAGCTTGTTTGACGGTCACGATGCGTCGATCAATATCATGCGCCGCATTCTGCAGTCGTCAGGTGCAGAGGTCATTCATCTTGGGCACAATCGGTCTGTCGAAGAAGTCGTGAACGCCGCCATCCAGGAAGACGTCCAAGGCATCGCCATCAGCTCTTACCAAGGCGGCCACATGGAGTATTTCAAATACATGTACGACCTCTTGCAAGAGCGTGGGGCCGGACACATTCGCATCTTCGGCGGCGGTGGCGGTGTGATTGTCCCGGAGGAGATCGTGGAGCTTGAGCAGTACGGGATCGCAAAGGTGTTCTCCCCGGACGATGGGCAGCGGCTCGGGTTGCAGGGGATGATCAACTACATGTTGCGTGTCTGCGACTTCCCGACGGCGCGGTCCGTGCAGGCGGAACTCACAGAGCTTCGCACAGACAACTGGCGCGCGCTCGCAAGGCTCGTGACGTTTGTCGAGCAGTCGGAGGGTGCTCTGCGCGTGCCTGACACTACAGGGTCGGAGGCCACTACGCGCGTGCCTGACACGACCGCTTCGGAGCAGGCCACCACGCGCACGTCAGAGACTTCAGCCTCGGCGAAGGACATCCTCGCTGTGTTGCAAGAGCGCGCGAGTGCCGTGCCGGTGCTTGGGATCACGGGGACCGGCGGGGCAGGGAAGTCATCGCTGACGGATGAGCTCGTGCGCCGCTTTCTCGACGATTTTCCGGACAAAACCGTCGCGATCTTCTCGGTCGACCCATCGAAACAGCGCACAGGCGGAGCACTACTCGGCGACCGCATTCGCATGAACGCCATTGACAGCTCGCGCGTCTATATGCGCAGCCTAGCGACAAGGCAGTCGCGATCAGAACTGTCTGGTGCAATCGACGAGGCGATCCTCATCGCGAAAGCGGCCGGGTTTGACCTCGTTATCGTTGAGACGAGCGGGATTGGCCAAGGCGATGCGCAGATCGTCGACATCGCCGATGTGTCTCTGTACGTGATGACTGCTGAGTACGGTGCGCCGTCGCAACTTGAGAAGATCGAGATGCTCGACTACGCTGACGTCGTCGCCGTCAACAAGTATGACCGCCGCGGCTCTGAGGACGCGCTGCGTTACGTGCAGAAGCAGATGCAGCGCAACCGCGGCGACTTCGCGAAGGCGCCCGACGTAATGCCGGTCTACGGGACTATCGCGAGCCAGTTTCACGACCCGGGCACCAATGTGCTCTACCGCGCACTCGTCGACGTCATCAACGACAAGTTTCAACTCGGCTGGGTGAGCCGTTTGGAAACAAACGACGGCAACCACCACAAGTCGGCCATCATCCCGGGCGAACGGGCGCACTACCTGCTTGAAGTAGTGAACACCGTCCGTGGCTACCGAAAATTCACCGAGGAACAGGTCGCGAAGGCGCGTAAGTGCTGGCAGTTGAAAGGCGTGATCGAGCAGTTCAAGGCAGCGGCAGGTGACGCGAACGAGCATGCCGCGGCAAGCGTGGTGGAACGGGCGCCGAGGTCAACGGACAGGAGTGACATGGTTGCCTCGCTGCAGGCGATGTACGACCGTCTCTGGGATGAACTGCACATCGACGCGCGGCGCATCCTCGAGGGCTGGGATGAGAAGCGAGCCCGCTATGCAGCAGAGGAACTGGTGACGCGCGTGCGCGACCGCGAGATTCGCACGCCGCTTCGGACGGTCTCACTGTCTGGTCTGTCGATCCCGAAGGTCTGTCTGCCGCGTTATCAGGACTGGGGCGAAATTCTGCGCTGGTCGTTGCTTGAGAATGTGCCCGGCGAGTTTCCGTACACGGCAGGGGTGTTCCCACTCAAACGCGCGGAAGAAGAGCCGAAGCGCCAGTTTGCGGGCGAAGGCACGCCGACGCGCACCAACCGCCGCTTTCACTACCTGTCGCAGGACGATCCTGCGAAGCGGCTGTCGACCGCGTTTGACAGCGTGACCTTGTACGGTGAAGACCCCGATGAGCGCCCGGACATCTACGGCAAAGTGGGCGAGAGTGGCGTCAGCATCTGCACGCTCGACGACATGAAGAAGCTGTACGCAGGGTTCGACCTCTGCGACCCGCGCACAAGCGTGTCAATGACGATCAACGGACCGGCGCCAATTCTGCTCGCGATGTACATGAACACCGCGATCGACCAACAGGTGGACGCTTTCATTCGCGAGCACAACCGCACGCCGAACAGCGATGAACGTGCTGCCATCCGCGCCCGCACGCTGCAGACAGTGCGCGGCACCGTGCAGGCGGACATTCTGAAAGAAGATCAAGGCCAGAACACTTGTATCTTCTCGACGGAATTTGCGTTGCGCATGATGGGCGATATCCAGCAGTACTTCATCGACCAGCAGGTGCGCAACTACTACAGTGTGAGCATCAGCGGCTATCACATCGCTGAGGCGGGGGCGAACCCCATTTCGCAGCTCGCGTTCACGCTCGCCAACGCCTTCACCTACGTCGAGTACTACTTGAGTCGCGGCATGGATGTGAACGACTTTGCGCCGAATTTGTCGTTCTTCTTCAGCAACGGGATGGACCCCGAGTACACGGTCATCGGCCGTGTTGCGCGGCGCATTTGGTCGACAGCGATGAAGGTCAAGTACGGCGCGAATGAGCGCAGCCAAAAGCTCAAATACCACATCCAGACCTCCGGCCGCTCGCTGCACGCGCAGGAAGTCGACTTTAACGATATCCGGACAACGTTGCAGGCGTTGCTCGCCATTTATGACAACTGCAACTCGCTGCACACCAACGCCTTCGATGAGGCAATTACGACACCGACCGAGGCGTCAGTGCGGCGGGCAATGGCGATTCAGATGATCATCAACCGCGAGTTTGGTCTGACGAAGAACGAGAACCCGCTGCAAGGCGCGTTTATTGTCGAGGAACTCACGGACCTAGTAGAGGAAGCGGTGCTCGAAGAGTTCCTGCGCATCAACGACCGCGGTGGCGTTCTTGGCGCGATGGAGACGCAGTATCAGCGCAGCAAGATTCAGGAGGAGTCGCTTTATTACGAGCACCTCAAGCACTCGGGTGAACTCCCCATCATCGGGGTGAACACGTACCTGAACCCGGCGACGCTGGCGGATGACTACCAGCCCCCGAAACTCGAGCTCGCTCGTTCGACGAAGGAAGAGAAAGAGGAGCAGATCGCGAACCTGCGGCTCTTCCAAAACGCGCACGCGGATGAGTCAAAGGTTGCGCTCGCACGGCTTAAAGAAGTGGCTCGCAGCGGCGGCAACCTGTTTGCGGAGCTGATGGAGACGGTTCGCGTGGCAAGCCTTGGGCAGATCACGCACGCACTCTACGAAGTCGGCGGTCAGTATCGGCGCAACATGTAGCGCATGGAATGCGTCTTCCTATGGCAAACTACCCCATGTCGGAAAACTACGTCCGGCTCCTCTCGCAGGAGCCGGCTCGCTTTGACTGGGGAGGGGTAGCGTTGCGGCTGAACGACCGACTGCACATCGGTATGGCCCTCGCCGGCATGGTGTTTTGCTTGACGACACCGCTGGCGCTCATTGCTCACGCGAACCACCGAACTCCAGCCCCCGATGCCCCGACATTTCGCGACGTGTCGAACGATGACTTGACGACAGACGGAAGTGTTGTGGTGCTGCGAGGGGATGGAACGTGGCAGCCGCCAATCGCCGTGATCTCTCCGTACGACCACGTCGGTGCGCTGCCGTTTAACGCGATCGCAAACAGCGTCAACCAGGCCGGATTGACCCGGGCTTCAGCACTGTACCCGTATGAACTCGTCTTTTATCGTTCGACAGGTCAACTGGATCGGACTTTTTACGCAAACCCCGATGGCGTTCTCGTGGACGCAACCACCAGGCTGCACTTTCAGGCCGCCCCCATCTTGCAGACCTACCTCGAGCAAATTGACAAGTCCTGAAAAAACCTTGTAGGACAGACTCATTCCTGGTTTTGGAGGTGACTTCGTGCGCAAACCAAAGGCAGCGCTCGCTCGCGAAGCGTGGTGGCTGCTCGCGATCAGTGGATGTTTCGCGCTCTCGATCGGGCTTTCGAATACATTTGTGAATATCTACTTGTGGAAAGTGGACAAGAGCTACACGTCCATCGGGTGGTACAACGTTGCGGTGTACACGCTGATGCCGATCGCGTTTGTCGTCGCGGGAGCGCTGGCAAAGCACAGGCAACCGGTACTTACGCTGCGACTTGGTGTCGCTCTGCACGGTGTGTTTTACGCCCTCGTGCTCGTGGGCGGCAATGCCTTGGCGCGCCTTCCGCTGATTCCTGGCATCGTCATGGGCATCGCGGCCGGGTTTTACTGGCTGTCGTTCAATTGGTTAAGTCTGCTTTTCACGGACAAAGCCGCGCGAGACCGCTTTTACGGGCTCAATGGCGTGTTCAGCGCTGTGGCAGGAATGGCGGCGCCAACGGTTGCGGGATACGTGATCAGCCACGAGGACCGGTTTGGGGGATTGACAGGGTATCATGTGATTTTTGGACTGTCGCTCGCTCTGTTTGCTGTCGCGACGGTCGCGAGCCTTCGCCTGCGAGCCAAGGCGATCGGCGGTCAACTGAAACTGCGACTGGCCCTGCGAGCTGCGGTGTCCGATCCGAAATGGCGCATGACGCTCTACGGCTGTGGTGTCTACGGCTTGCGAGAAGGCGTTTTTCTGTTCCTGATTGGACTTCTGATCTACGTGGCAACCGGCAGTGAGCTCGAACTCGGAGAGTTCCTGTTGTTGCAAAACGCACTGTCTTTTGCCTCGTTTTTCTTGGTCGGGCGCTTTACAACAGACCGCAACCGGATGTGGGTCATTGGCATCGGTGCGGTGGGCATGGCGGTGACAGCCCTGATCTTTATCTTGCCGATCACGGCGGCATCGGTCATGTGGTACGGCAGTCTGATTGCGGTCTTTCTACCGATGTTCATCGTGCCCTTGCAGGGCACGATCTTTAATCAGATTGGTGCGCTGGACAGAACCGGCGAGACGTACGTCGAACAGATCATCTTACGTGAAGTCATGGAAAACGCCGGACGGGTTGCCGGTGTCGCCGCGTTCCTTGCTGTGACTGCGTTTCGGCCTGACGCGCGCGCTATCGGCTGGTTTGCGGTGGTTTTGGGGTTCGTACAACTCGGGACGTGGGGGCTACTGCTGCAGGGGAAGCGACAAGAAGCGGGGGTCAAGCAGCAAGAGAAAAGCCATTGGGCGCCTCGCAGAGTCAATAAAAAATTCTAACAAATCGCGGATAAACGCGCGGGCTATCCACAGGATCACCTTCAGGACAGCCCGTAAGACTTGAGTTCTCTCAAAAATTGAGGTTCGGTTCCGGCTTACTTTTGGAAGAAAGCCCGGTTCTTTTCGATAAAGGACTTCTCTTCTTCTGGGACAAAGTCCTCCATGAAAATAGCCGATACGGGGCAGACGGCCTCGCAAGCACCGCAGTCGATGCAGGAATCTGGATCGATGTAGTACTGGTCTTCTCCCTCGTGGATGCAGTCTACCGGACAGGTTTCGACGCAGTCAGCGGCCTTTTCATCGATGCAAGGCGACACAATCACGAAAGCCACGCGGAACTCCTCCTCAAACAAAGAAAATAGGTTACCAAAGACTACAAACATCATATACCACGGGCATAGGCATTTCAACAGCGGTTGCGTCCGTCCGATAAGGGATTTCGTGGTATATTCGGGTGCCTCAAACAGCACTTGTACCGCAAACGATTATATGAGAACCAATGAGATCAAAGTCGTCAACTTGTATTCGCTTTCTCTTTGAAATTGGCAAGTTGCCGGTTCACGGCTGAACTGCCGTGCACACTCGCTGCGCCGAGGTCATAAGATGGCATGCATGCCCGAACCCCGCTGGCGTTTTGACGTCGGCGTTTCTATACAAGAGGTCAGTTTGTCCTCCTCTGAGGGCAATCTGGCCTCTTTATGCTGTGGGGCAGGCGGCAGACAAGGACAGACATACCGCGCATTCCCAGCCCATATGAATTGAGCAAATGGATTGACAATATGGAAAGAAGGGGTTTGATGTTTCAGTGTCCTGCCTGCGGTGAACTGCTTGAGGCCCTCACGAACGTGCATTGTCGCACCCATCATCACGCAAGTCGGACCGAATTAATTGCTCGTTATGGCACTCCCAAATACGTCATCCCAGCTGTCAACCGGGACGTTCAGCGGTGGATTCGAGACGTCCAGGTCATCAAGCGACTCGACTTTGACCTTGCACAAGCGGCCGCTCGAAATCAGCGCTGAATTTTGCCCCTGTTGACCGCGTTGATAAGGGGTACCGCTTTCGTTCATACTAGGTGCGATTGGAGGCAGACCCTCCATCGATTCGTGACTGGTCTGGAAGGAGGCCTCCCATGACCGGATATACCAGCGTGCACGACGGTCGACTGCACGTTCACGTTTACCCGACGCACCAGTTCCAAACACAGCACCTCCAACTCAAACTGGTGATGCCTCTCGAGTCAGAGGGGCTCACCAGTACCGCAATGCTCCCGTACCTGTGGATGGAAGGGACAGAGACCTTCCCATCGGCACTCGCCCTCATGCAGCGCACTGACGAACTATACGGGGTCGCCCTCCGCGCTGGCATCGCGAAGCGTGCAGACCGCCACATCGCTGAAGTGTACGCCGGCGTGCCCGGTGAGACTGCGCTTTCCACGAACGGAGTGTTCGAGGAGGCACAGCGTCTGGCGTTTGACGTTGCAACGAAGCCCTATCGAGTCGACGGCAAGTTTCCTGACAAACATGTCACTCGTGAAAAGGGCCTGCATCGGCGCCGGATTGAGAGCTTGTTTGACGACAAAATTGCCTGGGCGATGGACCGCTGTATGAAGTCTGTGTACGCCGGAGAGCGGTTTGGACTGCCGAGGTTAGGTCACCTGGACGACGTTGAAGCCGTCACCAGTGAAACACTGGTGGCTGCCCACGAGCGCTTGTTGTCGGAGGCCCAAGCGCACTTGTATATGGTTGGAGCCTGGTCTGACGCAGAGCGCGTGGCGGCAGATGCACTGGCGGCACTGCGGCGGGCATTGCCGAGCAGTCGCGCTTCTGAAACAGGGCCCATCAAAGCGCTTGAGGTCCGGAGCGGCGAAATTCGCCGTGTCACGGACGAACAGCCCGTTCGTCAAGGCAAACTGAACCTTGCGTTTCGAACCGGGATATCTCTGCCGGATGTCGACTACCCCGCTCTCATGGTCTATAACGGCATCCTCGGAGGCTTTCCGCACTCGAAGTTATTCGTCAACGTTCGCGAAAAGGCGAGCCTGGCTTATTACGCATCCAGCCGACTGGACGGCTTGACCGGGGTGCTGGCTGTGCAGACAGGGATTGAAGTGGCACAGGTTGAGCGAGCAGAGTCGATCATCCTCGAACAGGTGCAAGCCATGAAGGACGGCCGGATCTCTGAAGACGAGTTGAATTACACAAAGCGCGGCATGCGCAACCAGTACCTGCAGGCGAACGACCAGCCGATGTCGCTGGTGGATTTGCACTTCGCCGGAGTTTTGGCAGGGAAGGAGCGTTCGCTGCCTGACACGGTCGCAGCCATTGAAGCTGTTCACCTGGAGGATGTGGTGAGAGTCGCACAACAGGTTCAGCTCGACACCGTGTATTTTTTGCGCAGTGAGGTGACGAGCCATGCGTGAACATGAGTACTCTCGGTTCCGTCAAAAGTTGTACACGGAGCAATTAGACAACGGGTTGACTGTCTGCCTGTTGCCAAAGCCAGGATTTGAACAGGTGTTTGCGACCTTCAGCACGCACTACGGGTCCATCGACAGCGTCTTTCGGCTGTCCGGTGAACCTGACTATGTATCAGTGCCTGAGGGCATTGCACACTTTCTTGAACACAAAATGTTTGAGTCTCCGCAAGGTGACGTGTTCAATGACTTCGCTCGCGGCGGGGCTACGGCAAACGCCTACACGTCGTATGACCAGACCACGTACTTGTTCTCGTCGACTGAGAACGTGGATGAAAACTTGCGGGTGTTGCTGGATTTCGTGCAGGAGCCGTACTTCACCGACGCCAGCATCGAGAAAGAGAAGGGCATCATCAGCCAGGAACTGAGAATGTATGAAGATGACCCTGACCGTCGATCCCTGTCGGAACTGCTCCAGGCCATGTACAGTGAGCACCCCGTGCGAATTGATATTGGCGGGACCGTAGAGAGCATTCAAGGCATCAACCGGGACTTGCTGATGCGCTGTTACCAAACCTTCTATCACCCTGCCAACATGTTGCTGCTTGTGGTTGGTGGGTTTGACCCCGAGCACGTGCTGGACTTGGTCCGAGAGAATCAGTCTGGGAAGAGTTTCGCGCCTGCGCGGACGATTGACCGCTACTACCCGGATGAACCTCCCGAGGTGGCAAAAGCGAAATCAGAGGTAGGGCTTAGCGTCAGCCAACCACGGTGTCTCGTCGGTTGGAAGGATGCCAAGACGGGACTGAGGGGACGGGAACTCCTGCACCAGGAGTTGCTCACGGCGGTGGTGCTCGATGTGTTGTTCGGCCGCAGCAGTTCGACCTATCAAGAGTGGGTGGACGAAGGGCTGATCGATCAACAGTTCGGCTGGGAGTACGAAGTGACCCCAACCTACGGGTTTTCGCTTGTTGGTGGCAACACGACATCTCCAGACGCTCTCGTGTCGCGGATTAACGAGGCTTTGGACAAGGCTGCTGAGGCTGGGCTTGCAGAGGCTGACTTTGAACGGTGCAGGAAGAAAACCTTGGGACGCTTCGTCGCGTCACTAGATTCCCCGTACTACATTGCACACAGTTACAGTTCATACGCGTTTAAAGACGTGGATTTGTTCGATACAGCAGAAGTCTTGGAGTCCTTGACGTTGGCCCAGGCCAACGAGCGACTGCGCAGCCACTTTGTGGCATCGCAACAAACCGTTTCGGTGATCACTCCCATCGGCGCGCGCGCTTGACGCGTGCGCCGAAGTACGCACATAACAAGGAGGCACTGGCGTGGACCTGGAGTTGGAAGGCAAAGTGGTGCTGGTCACAGGCGCCGCACTTGGGGTTGGCAGGCAGATGGTCAGAGCGCTCGCAGCTGAAGGCGCGCACGTAGTGCTCCACTACTTTAACTCTGCAGATGCAGCCAGAGAATTGATGGAGGAAGTGCGCGCCGTCGGGGCAGAGGTACACCTGGTTCAGGGAGACCTCGGCGACTACCAACAAGTAGAGCGCTTGCGAGACGAGGTCTCGCGCATCGGAGACCTGTACGCTGTGGTCAACAACGCAGGGTTCGGTCAGTATAAGCGGCTGTACGACTATCAACCAGGCGAGTGGCACAGGGAAGTGAACGCTTGTTACTTCAACGTCTTACACCTAGCTTATTTGTTAGTCCCACTGATGACAGATAAGGGGCGGGGGAAGTTCATTAACCTCGTCGGGGATTCAGCCCGCACCGGCGACCGCAATCTGATCATTTCCTCGTCCGCGCGCGGAGCGGCCATCAGCTTTGTCAAGTCCCTTGCCCAGGAAGTCGGACCAAAGGGTGTGCAGTGCAATACGATGTCCCTCGGCCTCGTGGACAAGCCAGAAAGTCCGCTCGACCCAGATCTGGTTCG
>JAKAXI010000042.1 GCA_021816665.1 Bacillota bacterium
CGGTTCTGGCGGCGTGTTCAGCGCCGAAGACGCCTATAGAAAAATACGAGCCGGCGCCACCCTGGTTCAGGTGTACACCGGCTTCATTTACAAAGGGCCTGCCATTATTCGCGAAATCGTCGAGGGGTTGCCCGTCCTGCTCGAGCGTGACGGATTTACTCACGTGAGCGAAGCCGTCGGCGTCGACGCTTAGCCTGATTGGCCATGGACACCTGGCGACAAATGCGAACTGTCGCCAACTATCGTCACCGAAATCAGGCAAGACTCAAAAACCGAGAACGTGGAACCCTTCGTCGACGTGGATGGTCTCACCCGTTACGCCGCGGCTGAGCTCGCTGAACAGGAAGGCCGCCACGTCCCCAACCTCTTCGGGAGTAGTCGACCGTCTGAGCGGCGTTCGCTCTTCCATCTCGTGAACTGCTTTGTTGAAGTCGTGAATCGCTTTGGCAGACAGTGTGCGAATCGGGCCTGCCGAGATGGCGTTGACCCGAATGTTCTCCGGTCCAAGGTCCGCGGCCAAGTAGCGAACGCTGTGCTCGAGCGCTGCTTTCGCGACGCCCATCACATTGTAGTTTTCGACCACTCGTTCCCCGCCAATATACGTCATCGCGAGCACGGAACCCCCTTCGCTCAACAACGGCCGGGCGTGGTGCATAACAGCGACCAGCGAGAACGCGCTGACGTTCTGTGCGAGCAAGTAGCCCTCACGGGACGTGTTCACGTACTGTCCCTGAAGCTCGTCCGTTTTGGCAAAGGCGATGCAGTGAGCAACTCCATGCAGCACCCCGACTTTCGAACCGATCTCTGAGAAGGCTTGGACAAGTCCGTCATCATCCGTGACATCACAAGCCACCAGCGGAAAATCCGCACCCGGCATGTGTTCCGCGACCAACTCTTGCAGGTTGTCGCGCTGACGGTCGCCCTGGTATGTAAATACCAGCCGCGCACCTTCTCTGTAGCAGGACTTGGCGATTCCCCACGCAATGCTGCGCTTGTTTGCAACCCCCATCACCAACACAGTCTTGCCAGTCAACAATCCCATATCTTCACCGTCCAGGTTAAAATGCGTTGTACGCCTGCACAACTCAATTCATGTATATCATCAAACTGAACTATCATCAAATTTCAGTATTTTACTCCCCACGGCTTTATGGCCCCAGTGCAAGGGTCTCTCACACTGCGGAACGCCCCACCCGTTCGTCTGGAAAAGGCGTACGGATTGCGCTAAGATGAAAGGGAACGAGATATCTGAACTTACATAGGAGGGATTCTCATGGCATACGAATTGCCGCCGCTTCCGTACGCAAACGACGCGCTGGAACCACACATCGACGCGATGACGATGGAGATCCACCATGATCGCCACCACGGCACCTACGTGAAAAATGTCAATGCAGCACTCGAAGGTCACCCTGACCTTGCAGCGAAGAGCGTGGAAGACCTCCTTCGCTCGATCGACTCCGTGCCGGAATCCATTCGCACCGCAGTCCGCAACAACGGCGGCGGCCACGCGAACCACAGCATGTTCTGGGAGATTCTGAGCCCGAATGGCGGTGGACAGCCGACAGGAGCAGTCGCCGACGCCATCAACGCGACGTTCGGTAGCTTTGACAAGTTCAAAGAGGACTTCGGGAAAGCAGCGACAGGTCGCTTTGGCAGCGGCTGGGCGTGGCTGGTGGTCGACAACGGTAAACTCGCCATCACGAGCACACCGAACCAGGACAGCCCATACATGGAAGGCAAGACCCCGATTCTCGGCCTTGACGTTTGGGAGCATGCGTACTACCTCAAGTACCAGAACAAGCGTCCAGATTACATTTCAGCATTCTGGAACGTTGTGAACTGGGCGGAGGTCAACAAGCGCTACGAAGCAGCGAAGTAAGAATAGCAACGAACAAAGCCGGCCAACGCTAAGCAGTTGGTCGGCTTTGTGTTGATGTACGAAGGACCTTTTACTGAAACTTGCCGGTGTCATCGGACTGCCCCCCAGCCCTCTCCGAATCCGGGGTATTTACCTGTGCGTCCGCATCAGGAAAGTGTTCCTCTGCGTCGTCAGCAGGGCTCCCTGATCCGTCTGTATCTTCTTTATCTACTTCAAGTTTAGCTTCTGCTTCGTGCAGCGCGTGGTCCAATTCAGCAATTTGACGACGCAACTCGTTGCGCTGCCCGCGCAGTTGCCATGCGCGGAGTGACCAGAAGATCGCCATTAAGATCATCCCAAACAACAGAGACAACAAAATCACCAAAACCAAGCTAACCTGTGTCTTGGCAAACAGAAAATCCACAGTCACCTTCGTTGTGTTGATCAGTGTAAAAACTGCGACGATGACAGCAAAAACAACGAGCCCGAGCACCTTCCAGCGCATTTCCAAACCTCCTGCGGGCGATGGCTTTAGTTTCAGTATAGCACGCGAAAACGATTTCCAATTGGCAGGAAATATCCGTTATAATAGACCTGTACTAGAGGTTATAGAATCGTTATTCGATGGTCAAAGGGGGTACTGACTTGCCGCGTAAGCTTCTTTCTCAGAACCTGTCATGGCGGCGCGTCGTCCGCACTGCGGGTCCCCCCGTCGGCACGCTTTTGCTATCCTTTGCTATCCTCGCCACGGCCCTGTGGGTAAGGAATCGAGAACAGGCCGTGAATATCAACGTGTCTTCGGTCGCACCCATTGCATCGCCCGGAAAGGAAGTCACCCGCGGCAGTAACAAGGCCACAACGGTTCCCCACCATGTCCAAACCAGTTCAGGCGCTGCTACAGGAGGTCACCGTCCACCGAGTAGCAGCTCTGCGCCAAAGAATCACGAGATCTCATCCACAGGGCAAGGACATGCTGTCGGCACAAGTGTTAAGCCAGAGTCTTCCCCACATCAGAGTACTGATGTCGGCTTCACCCCGGTCAGCGGCGGTGTTGTCACAACACTGACGAGTGGTACGCGGCCACCTGCGACAAGTGTGTCCGCGGTTGTAAGCCAGCTCGGCATACACCCGACGACGACGTGGACGTCAAGCACCGTCACGGGGCCTGGAGGGTCCACTCTCACCATTCCTTCGAACCTGTCACCCAAGTCACTGCTCGTGCTGCCGCTGACCAAAGGTGTCCTCTGGCTACAAGTTCAACCGACACAGATTGGGCCCACGGGCACACTCGGGCCGGCAACGTCCGGCACGACGCTCTGGTATACACCCTACCCAATCTCAGGGTCACAGATGCTTACTGCAGGAGCGCAGCAACTCGGCGTGGTTCCAGCTACCTCTACAAATCCTGCGGCAGTGCAAAGCGTGGTTCCGAGTACCGACGTGCTTTCGGTTGTAGCTCCACCGTCCTTTTGGTACACGCCAGTCGGCGCAAGCAGCCCCTCTGCAAGTACCCGTACAAAGACGGCCGGGAGTTCGGCAGGGAACTCGACGAGTACTTCATCGAGTACGTCGACTGTAACTCAAAAGACAAACTCAACAGGATCCACATCAGGTGCGACAGGAGTGACGCAAGGTAGTGCCTCGTCGCCCACGACGAGCACCTCGTCCAATTCCGCTGCACAGGTGTACTTTTACCCGGCCGGTTTATACCAGACCTCGCAAGGCGCAGTCATCGCCCTTGAAGCTGTGTCGAGCAGTGCGCCGAATATGACATCCACCTGGCTGTACACGTGGCACGAAGCGACGGCTCAGTTGACACCCGTCACATCTTTGTGGAGCGGCGCCGGGACCTATTGCTGGTATGCAGTCGGCACCAACACACTATACTTTGGCATGCGCACCGTCATCCCCCCGTCAGCCACACGTTACAGTGGGCACCAGTACCTGTATGACACAACGCAACAAACGCTCACGCCGATCCGAATCGGGACATGGACGAGTGACGCGTACACCAGCGGGAATCAGTTGGTCTTTGAGGAGCGAAACTCTACCACATGGGCATCTTTTACTCCGAGTGGGCAACCCTAGTCTGGGTGAACCCATATGAAACGGAGGAGACTTGTTGCCAGCACTCACTTTGATCCGACACGCTAATCTGTTCGCGCCAAAGCCCCTCGGTGTCAAAGACATCCTCATCGGGGCCGGGTCGATCCTCGCGATCGAGGATAGCATTGACCTACATGGAGCCATCCCAGACATCGAAGTCATGGATGCAAAAGGGTTATACTGTTTCCCCGGTTTGATCGACCAGCACGTCCATATGGCTGGAGGCGGCGGTGAAGGCGGATTTCACTACCGAACACCAGAAATCTCGCTGAGCCACATCACAACCGCAGGTGTCACTACCTTGGTCGGAGTTCTTGGAACCGATGGGGTAACGCGCACAACCAGCGAACTCTTGGCGAAAGCCCGCGGTTTAGACTTCGAAGGAGTTACTACGTATATCTACTGCGGGGCATATCAGGTGCCAACCCGGACACTCACCGGTACACCGAGGTCTGACCTGATTCACATCGAGAAGGTCATTGGCGTCGGCGAAATCGCGATCTCGGACACGCGGTCAAGCCACCCGAGTGAAAAGGAATTGGCAGAACTCGCTAGCGAAGCGCGCGTCGGTGGGCTGTTAGGGGGCAAGGCCGGAGTTTTGCACTTGCACGTCGGTGATGACGACAGCAAACTCGACCCCCTGTTTCAAGTGTTGAAGAAGACTGAGTTGCCGAAGTCAGTCTTTACGCCGACGCACGTGAACCGCAACCCGGACTTGCTCGACGATGCCGTGCGCTACGGCCTCGAAGGTGGATTCGTCGACGTGACCTCCGGAATTAGGCCCGACAAGCACGACCACGTCTCGGTCAAACCCTCGAAAGCGATCCGCAAACTGCTCGATGCCGGCGTCCACCCATCCCGCATCACGATGAGTTCTGACAGCAATGGAAGCTCGCCAATCTTTGATGACAAAGGGAAACTCGTGGCGATGGGCATCGGGTCGATCGCAACACTGTGGGAAGAAACACGCGATGCAATTGTCGAGGAGGAGATCCCGGTTGAAGTTGCCGTTGGGATCATCACGCGCCATGTTGCGCGTGTTCTCAAACTTGGACACAAAGGACGCATCCAGGCGGGACTTGACGCTGATTTGCTGTTTACCGACGAGAAGTATCGAATTACCCATGTCTTCGCCAAAGGTCGTCAGCTCGTACAAGATGCCAAACCGATTGTCTTTGGCACGTTTGAGAACGCAGACCGAGTACCCGGCGCCCCAGACAGCAAGGAATCGTCTGGGAAGCCAGACACAAAGCGCGGGCGCCCGATGATCTCACCTGATGAGGATGACCCGGACGATTTTCCCGATCCGGACGAACGGCAGCGCAAGAGCCGTCGCCCGTGTTGCTAAGCATCAGACGACGCGGTGTCTGGGTGTACGCCCGCGCAACACGTCAGTCAGGTTCTCTGCAGCCTGCCGGGCCATCGCCATGCGCGTGTCCACCGTGGCACTCCCAACGTGCGGCAGTGCGACGACGTTCGGCAGGGTCAAGAGCGGGTTATCTGCCCTGACAGGTTCACGTTCAAACACGTCGAGACCAGCACCCCAAATCGTCCGGTCCCGCAACGCCCGATAGAGTGCCTGTTCGTCAACAACCGACCCCCGCGCTGTGTTCACAAGGATCGCGCTCGGTTTCATCCATTGCAGTTCCCGTTCACCAATCAGGTGGTGCGTTTGTGGCGTGTAGGGGGTCAGGATACAGACGAAGTCGGATTCAGCAAGCAACTCTGGTAGCCCCTTGTACACGACTGACAGTGTCGTCTCGGCCTCTTCGTGCCGCTGTCTGCTCGTATAGAGAATTCGCATGCCAAACCCCTGCGCGCGCCGGGCGACTGCGCTGCCGATGCGGCCAAGACCAACAAGGCCAAGAGTCTTGTGGTGTACGTCTTGCCCGGCCAGCAGAAACGGAGCCCAACTGCGCCAGGCACCTTGTCTGATAAAGTCCGCGGATTCGACGACTCTGCGAGCAGCGGCCAATAGGAGAGCAAACGTTAAATCTGCCGTTGTCTCCGTCAAAACATCTGGCGTGTTGCAGACGATGACGCCGCGTGCCCGAGCAGCTTCGAGGTCGATGTTGTCGTAGCCTACGGCCATATTCGAGACCACCTTGAGCGACGGCGCGCTTGCAAGCAGTTGTGCGTCAATCACTTCAGTTAACATCGACAACACCCCATCTGCGGTAGCAACCTCTTCGAGCAGGCGGTCGCGCGCAACGGGTCGGTCTTCTTCAGCGTAGACTCGACAGTCAAACAGTTCACGTAACGGCAAAAGCACCTCATCCGGCAATTTGCGGGTCACAAACACTCGCGGTTTAGACAATTCGTTCCACCCCGTTTGCGGCTGATGGTCAAGGAGGTTGCACATGGATCTGTGGTTCTTGGGTACAGGGGCAGGTCAGCCAAGCAGAGACAGAAATGTGACCTCTATCGCGTTAACCTGGTTTCAGGAGCGAGGCACGTTTTGGCTGTTTGACTGCGGGGAAGCCACTCAGCATCAAATCCAGCGCAGCCCCCTAACCCTCGCCAAGTTGGAAAAAGTCTTTCTCACCCATTTACACGGGGACCACCTGTTTGGCCTGCCTAGCATCCTCGGCAGCCGTTCTTTCAGTGGGACTACCCTGCCACTGCAGGTGTTTGGGCCAAAGGGACTGATGGCATACATCGACGCTATGCTTAGCGCCAGCCAAACGCACTTGACCTACCCGCTCGAGGTCGTGGAGATTGTACCAGGTCGTGTGTTCAAAGACGCGATGTGCACTGTGACGTGTCAAAAACTTGACCACACCATTGAATCTTTCGGGTATCGCATCATCGAAGAAGACGCCCCAGGGTCACTCGACACGGACGCGCTCCGTCAAGCAGGGTTGCCGCCCGGACCGCTCTACGGGCAGTTGAAGCGTGGGGAGCCTGTGCGACTGGCTGACGGCACCGTGCTGCGCCCAGCGAATTTCATCGGTCCTGTGCAGCGGGGGCGGATTGTCACCATTCTCGGCGACACGCGGCCTACGCCGGCTGCCACCTCGCTGGCGCAAGACGCTGACGTCCTTGTCCACGAAGCGACCTTTGCGGAAACCGAAGCCCAGCTTGCCCCCAGCTACGGTCACTCGACTGCCAGCGATGCTGCGAGAGTCGCACATACGGCAAACGCCCACCTGCTTGTCTTGACCCATATAAGCGCACGTTACTCAGGGCAGGCGTCGGGCCAATTACTCGCAGAAGCGCAGGACATCTTTCCAGCAACTCGACTCGCGTATGACCTCCTGCAGGTGAATGTCCCCAAGCCACCCGCCGGAGACAAATGAAAGCGCGACTTGTAAACGGGATCACAATCTAGTCACGCCCCTGCCGGGCTTGCTCAATCTTGGCTGCGATGTCGAGGCGTGGCACCCAGCAGTTAAACCGGTAACTGCTCTTCGTCGTATAGCCGAGTCTGCTGCACATCAAGGTATGCCCCGCACTCCCGCGAACCACTCGAAAGTGCTGGCACGTTGCACAGCAGTGATAGTTTTTCGACATCCGCCCACACCTCACCTTAGCCATTCACCCGTAGTGTAGCACACCGCGACCTAGTGTTCGGGCGTAAAAAAACGGCACCTCGCAGGTCAGCGAGTTGCCGCTTGCGCCAATCTCAGCCACGGTCGATCAAGGACTACAGTCGACGCCACTGTCCCGGAACTGAACCGTGTTATACTTTGCCCCCCACCCGGTCACAGTTTGAACGTCCGTGGTTGCCGGGCAGGACGCATAGTAGGCGTCGTAGCCTTCAATGTTCCCACCTGTCACCTGTGGTGTGTTGCTCTGAATTGGAGAAACCGCAATGAACGCCGGGATGTTGAGAGACTTCAGGTCGTACGTCGTGTATTGACTTTGGTTCGCGTAAAAACCAGGTTGCAAGTTCGAGTTGACCTGTCGCAGGCCGTCTGCCCAACCCGTGATCCAGTCCGACCACTCTTTCGCCGTGGACGCAGGTGTGTTGTAGCCCTCCGGGTCGATGATCACGGCGTTTGGCAACACCTTTCCACCGTAGCCCATCAACGTCTTGCCTGCGTACTGCCCGGCTTTGTAACCTCCCTCGTAAAACGAGTCGCTTCCAGTCGGCCAACTGACAGTCCAGAACGAGAGCCAAAATACGTTGTAGCTCCCTGAACTGAGCACCTCCGAGATCAGTTTATCCATTTGCGAGGACAGTTCTTGCGTGTAGGGAGCCGCAGGAGTTCCGAGTGCACCGGTCGCGGCAACGCCCTTCCACCCCATTTGGATCGCGTTTCTCACCTCATTGGCCGAAGCAAAGGAAGCATAGACACCGACGCCTCCCTGTGATTGCGGTGCACTGCGTGACTGAGTGCCACTTGAAGTTGGCACCGGGATCACGTTTGCCGCGCCGCCACCGCTCACGGAAAGGTCGGAACTCGCATTGGACACGCACACTTTCATCGGTGTCTCTTGTTTCGGCAAAGTCGTCCACTGCGCCGGAAACACCCCGTGCACCGCGTAATAGGCCATCATAACTGCAAGCTTCAGGCTGTCGATTGCAGTGGTCCCCGCTGCGTTGACAAAGTAATCAGCTTGAATCGTGTCAATCCCACGGCCGCTCGGGTGCACTGCAAAGGGAGTCGAGCCAGCCGCCTGACCGCTTGGGTTCGACCACCCACACTCGTTGTAATACAGCGAGTAGAGCGCCGCGCCGCCGACCGCGATCACGAGGTCATTTCCACTCTGGACTCTCGTCCAAGCCTCAGAAAACGAACCAAGAACATTAGACTGTGGCACGCCTGCTGCGTTCGCCGCTGCCACGCATTTTACGTAGTCGAGGGGCACAGCAGCGTATAGATACACGTTGGATGAAGCCACTGGCATGTTTGTTCACCTCTTTCGTTGTTGCAGGCTATGCGAGCCGCATCGCATCTTTGCAGGACAAACACAGAATTGGGCGCACCGTCGCTGTAGAGGAGGGACACTCCCCTATCCACTGTGGCGGCGCTGTGCATTCACTACAGGTGTGTCTCGTCGGCTGGCATACGCAAACTCAAAGTTCAAGCGTCTGCACATACAGATGCGGGCGTAGCGCAAACGAGGTGACGACAATGCTGTACACAGCACTCGGGGATTCCATTACAGCGGGCGAACTGGCCACGTCGCCTGCTCGTGCATACCCAAGTCTGGTCACACAAAATCTGCGGCAACATCGCCGGGGTTGGTTTGGAGAGGTACTGGCTGAACCCGGCTGGACAAGTCAGACACTGAATGCCGCCGTTTGGGAAAACGGCCCTATACCGCTGCAAGAGTCAAATGTCATCACCATTTGGGTCGGCGGCGACAACTTGGCTGACGCAGCACTCGCCATGCTCAGTGGTGCGCGGCCGACGATTCTGAAACGATCACTTGCAGGGTATATGCAGAGTTTACGGGCTCTGATTGTCGGAATTCGACGAGTGAGTAGAGCTGGGGTCGTAGTATGCACACAGTACAATCCGTTTCCAAATACACCGATCGCTGCTCAGGGTATTGCCGCATTGAACGAGGCCACACGCGCGGTAGCAGCTGCAACCAGCGCTGCAGTCGCTCCAGTTGACGAGTGGTTTACCGGGCGACAAGCAGAACTTATCGCCGGCTACCGAACGGGACGGGTACAGGACGTGTTTCGCTCAGTACCCGTGCCGATTCACCCGAACAACCGCGGGCACCGAGTCATCGCAGACGGACTTACGCCAATCGTGGCAAACGCATACACACCTTAAGCCCAACTCTCATACTGTACGGCATCCCGCATTCTGCACGGAGGTGAACCGCTTGCTGTCTTTGGCGCTCGCCGTGACATCTTTGGTGCGCGACTTCACCCTGGTGACAGGGTATGTAAACCAGTCGTTTCCACAACCGCTCAACAAGGAACAGGAACGAGAGTGTTTCGAACGTTGGCAGAACGGCGACCGCGAAGCATACCACACTCTGATCGAACACAACCTCCGCCTGGTTGCACACGTAGCCAAAAAGTTTGATTCGAGCGGGATCGACCACGACGACTTGATTTCCATCGGCAGTGTCGGTCTCATTAAGGCCGTGGAAACCTATCAGCCCACAAAGGGCACAAAATTCGCTACCTACGCAGCGCGTTGCATTCAAAACGAGATTCTAAAGTCAAAAGGGAAGCGGAATTTTATGGGCTCTTGGTTTCCTATGTACCGCTACCTCCACAACACCGCTTCACAAATCTAAGGCTTGGCTCTAGATACTCCGTCCAAACGTCTCTACTATGCCTCTAATTGTTCTCGGTTTCGCACCGAACACATGCAGAGTCAAATCAAAGACTGTGTCATCGCAATTTTATGGACCCTCCTCCCCCCCGTCAAAAGGGGCTCTCTTGTCGAAAATAGTTTGGCTTCACCACTGTGTCGTTATAATGTCGATGAAAAATGTGTGTGGTTGCCGGAGAAACTGGAGGAATGAGCCATGTCCAGTCTCCCG
>JAKAXI010000043.1 GCA_021816665.1 Bacillota bacterium
CTCACATTTGTTGGGATCATCATGACGTCCACCGTACTGGACCGCATGGGCTTCTTCGAGTGGGCGGCTCTCAAAATGGCGCACGCGGCTAACGGTGACGGGCGCCGCGTCTTTTTCTACGTCACGCTGCTTGGCGCCATGGTCTCCGCGTTCTTTTCCAACGACGGTGCAGCTTTAATCCTGACGCCGATAGTCCTTGAGAAGGTTCGCCTGCTGAAGTTTGACGCCAAGAGGACACTGCCGTTTATTATCGCGAGCGGTTTTGTCGCGGACACTACGTCACTCCCGCTCATTGTCAGCAACCTCGTGAACATTGTCTCAGCTGATTTTTTTCACGTCGGCTTTGTCAGTTACGCCGTGCACATGGTGGTGCCAGACTTGTTCTCGCTCATCGCTAGCGTCATGGTTTTGTACCTGTTTTTTTGGAAGGACATCCCCCGCGTTTACGACCCCGTGGACTTGCCGGAGGCGTCAGAGTCGATCGCGGATTTACGCATGTTTCGCTGGACGTGGGTGCTGCTCGCTTTGCTCATGGCGGGTTACATTCTCACTGAAGTGCTGCACATCCCTGTCTCGGTTGTCGCTGGCGTCATTGCGATGGGGTTTCTCGTTTTGGGCCAAAGATACCGGGTTGTTCGTTCATGGACGGTCGTCAAAGGCGCCCCGTGGTCGATTGTGTTTTTCTCGATCGGTATGTACGTTGTCGTCTACGGGTTGCGCGATGCAGGTCTCATTCATTTGCTTGGGGGCTGGATTCGCTGGAGTACTGGCGGTGGCCTGTTTGCAGCAACCTTGGCGACCGGATACCTCGCCGCGCTTCTGTCAAACGTCATGAATAACCTGCCGGCCGTCATGGTCGGCGCCCTGTCGGTGCACGCTGCTGGTGTGACGGGTGCGATGCACCAAGCCCTCATCTACGCCAATGTGATTGGATGCGACTTAGGGCCCAAAATCACCCCGCTCGGCTCACTCGCGACGCTGCTCTGGCTGCACATTTTAAGCCAGAGAGGTGTGACCATTTCGTGGCGACAGTATGTCAAAAGCGGGTTCATTTTGACGATCCCGACGTTGTTTATAACACTTTCCGGACTCTACCTGTGGCTGTCCTTCGTCGGCTGACAGCACAGCAAAACGGCCTGCCACTCTGGCAGACCGTCGGAACCGCTTTAGTTCACTTCTGAGGTTCTACTTTGAATGAACTCTTCAGTGACACAATCAAGTTAAACACCTTGTGCTCTGGCGTGGTGTCCTTCGGGTCGACGTTAAAGAAGCCCTGGCGGACGAACTGGAACTTCTCTCCGGCGACCGCGTCTTTCAGGTCGACACCGATGTAGCCGTTGCAAACTTGCAGAGACTCTGGGTTGATTTGCGCCTCGAGGGGAGCCTCCGGGTCAAACTCGCCTTGCAGCAGTGGCTCGTACAGGCGGACCTCCGCTGGGATCGCGGTGGCTGCATCGACCCAATGAATCGTCCCCTTCACTTTGCGTGCCGTGAACCCGCTGCCGCTCTTGGTCTCCGGGTCGTATGTGCAGCGCACCTCGACTACTTCTCCCTGATCGTCCTTGACGACTTCCTGACAAGTCACAAAATACGCGTCCTTCAGCCGCACTTCGTTGCCGGGGTAGAGGCGGTGGTACTTCGGCGGTGGAACCTCCATGAAATCCTCTTGTTCGATGTAGAGCTCGCGCGAGAATGGCACTTGCTTCTTGCCAAGTTCGGGGCGTTCCGGGTTAATCGTCACCTCAAGCATTTCCGTCTGCCCCTCTGGGTAGTTCGTGATTACCAGCTTCAGTGGGCGCAACACGGCCGAAGTCCGCGGCGCGCGCAAGTTCAGGTCCTGCCGCGCGTGGTGCTCGAGCAGCTTGTAATCGACTTCGCCGCCAGCGACCGTGACACCGAGTTCGGTGATGAAGGAGCGGATCGCTTCCGGTGTAAACCCGCGTCGCCGGAAACCGGAGATGGTGGGCATTCGCGGGTCGTCCCAGCCGTCAACGAGCCCTTCGTCAACGAGTTTCTTCAAGTGGCGCTTGCTCATCACGGTGTCAGTGAGGTTCAACCGTCCGAATTCATATTGGTGTGGCACGTTCGGCATTTCACACTCACGGACCACCCAGTCGTACAGCGGGCGCTGGTCCTTAAACTCGAGCGTGCACAACGAGTGCGTGACGCCTTCGATGGCGTCCTCGAGTGGGTGTGCGTAGGCGTACATCGGGTAGATGCACCATTTGTCGCCTGTGTTGTGGTGTACTGCGTGAGAGATCCGGTACAGCACCGGATCGCGGAGGTTCAGGTTCGGTGACGCCATGTCGATCTTCGCCCGCAACACGTGCGTGCCGTCTGCGAATTCACCTGCGCGCATGCGCGCAAACAGGTCCAGGTTCTCCTCGACGCTACGGTCGCGGTGTGGGCTGTTCTGCCCAGGCGAGGTCAGGGTGCCGCGACTTTCACGGACCTGATCGGCAGACTGGTCGTCGACATAGGCCATGCCTTTTTTTATCAAGAGCAAAGCCCGCTCGTACATCTCTTCGAAGTAGTCGGAGGCGAAGCACAGCCCGTCCCATTGGAAACCGAGCCACGCCACATCCTCTTGGATGGCTTTAACGTACTCACTGTCTTCCTTGAGTGGGTTCGTATCGTCAAAGCGCAGGTTGGTCCGGCCGCCGAAGTCGCCGGCGATACCGAAGTTGATGCAGATGGATTTGGCGTGTCCAATGTGCAGGTAGCCGTTTGGCTCTGGCGGGAACCGGGTCACCACTTCCTTGACGCGGTTCTCGGACAAGTCCTCGCGGACAATGTCGCGAATAAAGTCTGATGCGCTGGCTGTCGTCTCCGGTGTTTGCTCCATACATTCCAACCTTCCGTGAAATCGGATCTCGGGTTACCCAGTTGTCCTTTCGCCATTATAACAAACCTCTTTGCAGCGCCTGCAATCTCTGACTGTACAGCAACATCGTTTGGCTATCGGTTCTTGGCGAGTGTCCAATATTTCCCTCGCTGATATATACTGAGTTCTACAAGGCGGAGTTTAGAGGTGGAAGCCATGGACGAGACCGACCAGTCACTGGAAGTGATTGTGCAGAGACTCGCGAAACTGGAGGCGAAGGTCGCAGCCTTCGAGGCGAAGTACGGCTCACTTGACGCCCCCAGGGGAACAGTTTCTGACCGCACAACGACCGAACCGGCGTATCCGCTGATGTCTTCGGTACAGCCACTGGAGCGCAGTACGGTTGATTGGGAGCGAGTCGGCCGGGTCTGGTTACCGATCGCCTTCATTATCGCGATCCTGATGGGTGTCGCCTTCCTGTTTGACGCTGCCGTCAAGGCTGGGTTGTTAAATCAGCAGGCGCGCCTCGCTGTGGGTTATGTCGGCAGCGCCGCGGTCTTGGTCGTTGGGGAGCTACAACTTGCCCGCAGTCGACGGGTGCTTGGCGACATTCTGGTTGGCGCGAGTATCGCGATCATGCTCTTGACGACGTTCGCTGGAAACCACCTCTATCAGATTTTGTCGACCCCTATAGCTGTTGTGCTAGGGTTGCTGTTCACTGCCGCCGGCGCTTACCTCGCGCGCCGGCACCGCTCACAAACGCTGGCCGTGATCGCGACCCTCGGTGGAAGTCTCATTGTGCTTATGCTGTCCACTCGCCCGGCCGATCCGGTGTTCGTCGCACTGTATGCCCTGGTCGTGTCGACTGGTTTTGTGTGGTTTTCCATGGCGCAGAAGTTTCGCGGCCTACCTGTTTGTGCGCCGTCCTGCAGCTGATGAACGCTACGCGATGTTCTACCCCAGCCTGGCCGCGACCGGACTGTGGTCACTCGCCCTGACACACGTCGAAGCAAGACTCGAGTTTTTGCTTCTCGGGATGGCCTATGTGGCTGTGGTTGCCTTCTTCTACCTTCGCAAACAAGCGCGAGACGGGCTGCACGTAGCAACCCTCGGGGCGCTGTTCGCGTTGGCGCTCTTTTTCGCCTATGCGCTACACGGTGAAAACCGTGTCTTGGCGTTCATCTTGGAGGCCTCAGTGGGTCTCCTCGCCGGTCTCTGGCTGCGACTTGGGGCACAAATGTGGATGTCGTGTCTGCTCTACGCAATTGCCTGGCTGCTCGTGTTTTCCGTTGCACCTGGTGGAACGCGTGTGTATCTGCTGTTTGGCAAGTTTGTCGGGGAGGACTTCGTGATCGACCTTTTGGCCACGGCCTCCGCAGTTGCCGTGGTTGCAATTGCCACAAGGCTGACCCGGGGCGAGGGGGAGCACGACAGGACCGCCAAGAGCGTCCTTCGATTCTTCTGGTGGTTCGCGCCAGGGGTGGTGATCCTGTTTCTCAGCAACGGCCTGCTCACGGTTCTGCAGGGCTTACACAGCGATCTGAAAATGCTCGCTGTCTCGTTCCTGTGGGCGATACTTGCCGTTGGGCTCGTGATCGTCGGAGTTCGCCGTGACACGCGCCGCGAGCGCGTGATGGGTATTCTCTTGCTGTTCATCACCCTGGCAAAACTCGTCGCTGTTGACCTGCCGTTTGTGCCCGTCGTCCTGCGCGCAGTGTTGTTTATCGGCGTTGGCGCCATCGGCGTCTTTGCATCGCGTCTCTTTTACGGAATCCGAAAAAAGTGAGGGACATAAGGAATTGCTTGTACCCTGGATGTACGCTAGGATGAACGGGAAGTAACCAACACAAAGCGTGATGGAGGGGCCTTGGTTGTCGAAACGCGGTGCAGTTGCGAGCGGAGTCTCTTGGGACACCCTCGTCGGCTTAATTCTTGGCATTTTCGGCGTTCTCTACTTGTTTCACGTCTGGCCGAACTCGGTGGTTTTCCAACTTTATGGGGACTCGGTGCATTACAACTTGTCCGCGCGCACCATGCTGACTAAACACTTCTACACTTATTGGGGATACGGGCCGGACGCGCAGGTGACACCGGGATACCCATTGTTTTTAGTGGCGTGCTACTGGATTGCTGGCCATCTGTCAAAAAGTCCAAACGCAGGTATGCATCTGGCTTTTATCGTGCAGCTGTTGCTGATGGCGTTCACCGCGAGCACCCTGTACTGGATTAGCCGGCGCGCACTCAACCGCGTCTACGCCGCCATTGTCGGACTGATATGGATTCTTTACCCAACTACGCACGGAGCCTATGGGCAAATCCTTACAGAGCCGGTATTTGTGCCTTTGCTCATCGGTTTTGTCTGGGTCCTCTTGATCGCGATGGAGAGGCAGAAGCGCAGTTGGTGGTTCGTCGCCGGGCTTGTGCTGGGCTTGGCGGGACTCGTGCGCCCGACAGTCTTTCCGCTCGTGGCGGCAGGCGCAATCGCACTGCTGATCAGTGTCTTCAAGTCGCAAGCTGATCGCGTTGTTGCCGTGTTCACGCGCAACTTCATCAGCTTTATCGTGCACGTCGTGGGTTATCTGATCCCACTTGTACCGTGGTGGATTCGAAACTACGTAGCGCTTCATCGAATCTTGCTCACTGACACAGACGCAGGCAACCCGCTCATGTTCGGTGCGGACCCGAACTTTGCGCATGACCCGAACCTTGGCCGTGGCTTGACACCTGCACAGCAGGAGAAGTTGGGGATTCACATGGCTGAGCGCGGTTTTGCGACGCACCCGCTCGCTGAGCTGAAATGGTACACGCTCGACAAATTAGGTCTATTGTTCGGGAAGCCGTGGTTGGTCACAAGCCCGCTCGTCGTGTACGCTCAGCCAGTATTGGTTGTGATCGGCAGCATCGGCTTGCTGATGCTGTTCTGGCACAAAGGGCTGCGCCTAGTGCCATGGCTGACACTGTACTTGCTCGTGACGCAGCTGCCGTTTTTGCCGCTGCCTCGCTACGCGTTTCCCATGATGCCGTTCCTTTTCATTGGGATTGGCGTTGTTCTCCAGTGGCTGGTTGGCGGTATTCTCCGTCGACGGCGTACATGAGCAGGACATTAGGCGTGAACGGAGGAGACAACCTCGTGATGGAGGCACAGAACCGGACGACAGGGCGAGTGCGCGATTACACTGTCCGTGATACAGCGCGCCCGCATATTGCCGTTCTCGTTCCCTGTTACAACGAAGAGGCGACGATTGCGAAGGTAGTGCGAGATTTTCAACGCGAACTGCCAGAGGCCACGATCTTTGTCTACGACAACAACTCGAAGGACCGCACGGCTCAAATTGCGACCGATGCCGGGGCTGTCGTGCGCAAGGAGTATCGGCAGGGCAAAGGCAACGTGATCCGCTCGATGTTTCGCGACATTGACGCTGACATCTACGTCATGGTTGACGGCGACGACACCTATCCGGCGGAGTTCGTGCACGAACTGATTCAGGCTGTCGAGTCAGGCGTGGACATGGCGATTGGAGATCGGCTGTCAAACGGATCTTACTTTGAGGAAAACAAGCGCCCGATGCATGATGCCGGGAACCGCTTGGTGCGGGGGCTGATCAACCGACTGTTTCGCGCCAAGTTGCGCGACATCATGTCTGGATATCGGGTTTTCAGCCGTCGTTTTGTGAAGAACATGCCGGTTCTGAGCGAAGGCTTTGAGATTGAGACGGAGATGACACTGCACGCGCTCGACAAGCGTTTCTCGATCCGTGAAGTACCGATTGATTACCGCGACAGGCCCGAAGGCAGCGTGTCCAAGTTGAACACAGTTTCGGACGGATTTCGGGTCTTGAAGACGGTTTTTTGGATTTTCAAAGACTACAAGCCACTTTCCTTTTTCGGTCTCGTAGCGTTGATCTTCCTGCTGGCAGGACTCGCGGTCGGGATCCCGGTTGTGAGCGAGTTTTTGATGACTCAGAAAATCCACAAAATCCCGTCCGCAATTCTCGCAGTGGGTCTGGTGCTCTTGTCAACCAACGCGTTGACCAGTGGGTTCATTCTCGACACTATCGTGAAGCAGCACCGCGACATGTTCGAGCTGCGGCTAACTCAAGAGAGGTGAACACGTGCTTAATTACCTGCTGATCGCACTTAACATTGTCCTCCTTGTAGCGGGGCAGACGCTGTGGAAACATGGAGTTGCCAAGTTGTCGCTGCACAGCATTTCCAGTGCGTTTTTGGCGCTCTTTTCACCCTGGATTTTCTCTGGCATTGTCCTCTACGCGCTCGCGACGGTGGTCTGGATTTACCTGCTCTCGAAGATGCCCATCAGTCTGTTGTACCCGCTCCAGAGCTTGGCGTACGTAGCGACCGTGGTGATTGCGATTTTCGTGTTTCACGAACACGTTTCGGCCTGGCGGTGGGCAGGTGTCGTCGTGATCATGTTTGGCGTCGCGCTGGTCGTGAAGTAACGCAAAACCTTTCCTCCAAGTTGTTCACCTGTTCCCTCAATTTACCGTTATAATTGTATCAATCGGCTTCAATGTATCGACTGTCCGGTAGGTAGGTAGACGTTCTCGGAAGGAGTGCAGACATCCAAACCCTGTCCAGAACGCGAATTGGCTGCAGCACAGAGCGCATCGGTGTATCGACGCATGGGGACCTGTACGCAGGCTTTCGGGGGCTTGACCACTTGGTTGATTGACGTGATTAACGTAGCAACGGGGAACCTGGACCGACCCGGAGGGCCTATGTTCCCCTTGCGGCGGCGGGATCTCAAAATGCAAGTGGCGGACGTTCTGGTTAGACCCTGCGCATTGGCCGCTTTCAGAGCCGCGTGCGCGGGTTAAACGAAGTGCTGGGTGAACTCCCGGTAGCAGCTCTGGCTGAAGAGATGGACGTGCCTGGTGAAGGCCAGATTCGGCATCAAAAGCGCGGTTGGAAAAGCGACGGTTGGAGAATCTGGGAAGAAGGGCTGGCCGTACCTCGCAAAGAGGTGTGGTCAGTTTTTGATTACGGCAGTGAATGCGAAGCGACGTTTCAGTTGTGCTTACTCTTTACCACCATCTATGAGAACTTTATGGTTGACTAGAATCGACTGGTTTGCTCCGTTTCGATGCGCCTGTTTTAGTGACGGCCAAGTTCAAAAGCTTGGTGATACCAGAAACCTTGCATCCCAGAGCTTGGGAATACAGTACAATGTGTTCTAGTAGGTATCGACAGACAGTCAAAGCTTGTTGATAATCACTTGGCGTGCTAATCCGGATTCAGACCGTTGGAGGGGAGGGCGTTTTGGTGGATGTGTCACAGTGTCCGGCGTGCGGGCAAGGGGTGCAGGGTATCCTGGTCTCGTTTCCGGACAGAGACGTACAAGAGCAGATTCAAGACGCCATGCCCAGAGACTTTCGATCGCGCTGGCAGACGACTGCTGAATTACATACGTGGTTTGAACTTCGCTTGGCCTATGACTCTCTCCCGTACTGGGAGGAGCATCATGACGTGGCAAAGTGGAAATTGAGGTGGGCAAATCGGCTTCCGGACGGTCGAGTAGAGTGCGAGGAAGTGGTTTCGTGGCAAACGCTCAGCACGTCAGTTCCGAGCCTCTTCGTCGAAGAGATCATCCGTGATCATCGGATCCGCATGATGAAGCAACCCATCGTTGACGTGAGCGTGGAGCGTGTGATTGGACACGAGATGCTGGTACGGGGTCTCGATACGGATGGCAGTGTGATCTCGCCACTTGATTTATACCGAGGAGCGCGTGAGCAGAATCAGTTGTTTCGACTCGACAGAGCTTGTCGAATTGCCGCGATCGAGGAAGGCGGCGCACTCCCGCCAGGCCAACTCGTGTTTGTCAACTTTATCCCAACGTCAATCTACGTTCCTGAACACTGTCTTGCGACTACGCTTGCGGCGGTCGAACGGGTTGGGATTGACCGCAGACGCATTGTGTTCGAAGTTGTGGAGACGGACAGAGTCGAGGACCTCAAACACTTACAACGAATCCTCGCGTTTTACCGCAATACCGGGTTTCGTTGCGCTCTGGATGACTTTGGCGAAGGTTTTAACGACGTTCACATGCTGAAGGCGCTCGAACCGGACATTGTCAAACTGGACCGCAAGTACGTGAGTGGGATCGACACGGACACGAGAAAACAGGACATCGCCGCGTACATCTATGAACAGGGAGCAGCTGTCGGCTCGACGATGCTGGCCGAGGGTATCGAGACAGAAGCCGAGGCGCGCACGCTATGGCAAATCGGCTACCACTGGCAACAGGGTTACTGGTACGGTCGCCCAGGTTGGGAGGCGTCAGATGTGCCTACGGAACGGATCCGAGCTGCCAGCAGGCCGACGACAGTCTGAGCTGGAAAGAAGGGATAGGATACAATGACACAACCGCTCGCAACAAGCGTTGTTTCGTCCGTTCAAGAAGTCATCGGACGTTTGAAACGGTCTGTCGGCACCCATCTGTTTGGGCTCGAGCGG
Source organism: Bacillota bacterium (assembly GCA_021816665.1). GTDB lineage: Bacteria > Bacillota > Bacilli > Alicyclobacillales > Alicyclobacillaceae > Alicyclobacillus_L. The sequence goes on from JAKAXI010000043.1 coordinate 9,299, forward strand.
GCCACAGATGACCTCCTCATCGCTTTGATGGCGCGCGGTCATATCCTTCTTGAAGACGTCCCTGGCGTCGGGAAAACCGCCCTTGCCAAGTCGTTTGCTGAGGCACTCGGCCTGTCCTTTCGTCGCATTCAGTGCACGCCTGACCTGCTGCCAGCGGACATCGTCGGCGGCCTCGTGTTTGACCCTAAGAACACAGAGTTTGTGCTGCGCAAGGGCCCCATTTTTACAAACCTGCTGTTAGTCGATGAAATCAACCGTGCGCTGCCGCGCACTCAATCGGCCTTGCTCGAAGCGATGGCGGAAGGGCAAGTCACAATCGATGGAGAGTCACACCCGCTGCCACAGCCGTTTTTGGTGATCGCCACGCAGAACCCGATTGAATCCCAAGGCGTTTTTCCGTTGCCGGAGGCACAGCTTGACCGTTTCTTGTTAAAGACTGCGCTTGGCTACCCAAGTTCCAGCGACGATGTCTCCATGCTGGCGCTGCACTTGGGCCTGCGCGGCGGACAGGCGGAACGCCCGTTCCAAGCGACCAAAGCGGGAACCACTGGGGCAGACGATGACCGTCCTGACGGAGAGCACACGTTCGCGGATTTAGCTGTGCTCCAGTCAGCCGTTCGGAGTGTGCAAATGACTGACGACCTGCTCGGGTACATCTCTGACCTTGTTCGGGCCACGCGCGCGCACGCGGATGTGCAGGTCGGGGCGAGCCCGCGGGCTATGATCATGCTGGCAAACGCTGCCCGCGCGGTTGCCGTCTTGAACGATCGAGACTTCGTCACACCGGATGACGTGCAGCAAGTTGCCGCAAATGTCCTCTTTCACCGCCTCGTTCTACTGGACCCGGCAACGTCCGCCTTGGACCCTGACACTTGGGTGAAGAGTCTCCTTGCTACTGTGAATGTCCCGATTGAGGATGTGTCACGGTGATCGTCCTCGTTGTTCCGGCACTGCTTGTGGGCTTACTGGCGTGGAGTCAGATGGTGAAACGCTTCGTTACGCCGAAATTGACAGTCGAAGTTGCGCTGACTCGTGCCTCGGTGGAGTTTGAGGGACAGACAGAAGCTGTGGTGACGCTGACGAATCC
>JAKAXI010000044.1 GCA_021816665.1 Bacillota bacterium
GCTGATTGTCACGACGTTCGCCCGTCCAGGCTATCTGCAGCGCGCAATGACGTTTGGTGCAAAGGGATACGTCCTGAAGGACGCCGAAATTGACGACCTCGTGAAAGCCATTCGCATTGTGCACGCGGGTGGAACGGTGATGGACCCGACCCTCATGCGCGAAGCGTGGCAAGCGCAAAACCCCCTGTCACAGCGGGAAATGGAACTGCTCAGGCGCGCACGCGAAGTCACCTCGACAAAAGACCTCGCACGCATCCTCTTCCTCTCGGAGGGAACGGTGCGAAACTATTGGTCCGAGATCTTGTCCAAATTACATGTGTCATCTCGCCAAGAGGCGATTCAACTCGCGATCGACAAAGGGTGGGTCTAATTTCGTCTAGACCCCGTGCACCAATCCCCGGTTCGCCAACTTGTGTACCTTTGGAATCGATGGCAAGATACCTGTAGAACTGTCAGTGTCAGTTCTCGTGGGAAGAGCGGCTTTGGCAAACGTCTGTCCATATGTCTCTTCCAAGGGGTGTGCGATCATGAACCGTTTGGATGAAATTCTGCAATTCAACACCGCATTTGTTGAGCAACGCGGTTACGAACCCTATCAGACGTCAAAGTTCCCCGACAAAAAGCTCGTTGTGCTGTCCTGCATGGACACCCGCCTGAGCGACCTTTTGCCGCGCGCTATGAACCTGAACAACGGCGATGCAAAGTTTATCAAAAATGCCGGCGCCGTCGTATCTCATCCCTTTGGCAGCGTGATGCGCAGCATCCTTGTGGCCGTGTATGACCTTGGAGCACAAGAGGTCTGCGTCGTCGGGCACTACGGCTGTGGCATGGCCAGCATCAACCCGGACGAGACACTGCGCAAGGCGACGACAGAGGGCCATGTGCCAGACACCGTGATCGCCACACTCGAACAAGCTGGCATCGACCTGCACCACTGGCTGCAACGCATCGAATCGATCCCGGACAGCGTCCGCGCAAGCGTCGAGATGATCAAGAACCACCCACTGATGCCAAAGTGGCTGAAAGTGCACGGTCTCGTGATCGACCCAGAGACAGGCCGCCTTGACCTAGTGGTTGACGGCAACGCACCTGCTCAGTCAGTCAACGGGGATATCAAGTGTTGATCACAAACCTAAAGGCCAGCTTGCCGCCTGACGGCCCTCTGGTCCAGGCATTGCACAGCCGGTTAGGCTCGTTGCCCTGTGCTTGCCTAGGCATTGAGCTTGCGTTCAAATAGAAACCACGAGAGTGAACGAATAACTGGGGCAATTAGGGCAACGACCACCCAAATCCACGAGGGGTGCCATATAAAAAGCAATAAGCACGCGACGATTCCTGCAATCATGATTAGGATAGTTGACTGACTATTAATCGGGGTACGTACTCCACGAATCCTTTTCTGGCTACGCAGATAACACTCGGAGCATAAAGCTTGGATTCCGTTCATGGACAAAAAAGTGTAAAGATCGTCACGAGAGTTGATCATTTTTCCACATTCGCCACACAGCACCTCCTGCACTCTCATCCCCTCCACTGGCGTCGGGTTCCAACTCCTCACGCAGCACAATTGCGGAATTGGATCAATTCATCGCAAGTCATCCATGGATTTCACAACGGTATGGGCAATCGGCTTCCATTCAATTTTCTTAAACAACGCGACAATAGATATGGGCAAGTAGGTGAACATAAAGATCGGGAAGGTGAACATATACATTATTTTTTTCCAATTTGCACAGTGGATCTTCTTCCATTCTGTTATGGTCGTAATGAGTCCAATTAAAAACAAGAACCCGTAAGACCACAACAGCGAACCGACTCCCCTCGTCGTGGAGATGTGAAACATCTGTCTTTCACCAAATAGTAGGGCTAAGCCTAGAAAGCCATTCCAGACAAAGCCGATCCAGGAAATAAGCATAGCTGGCATAATCGTCATGACCATATCGTAGCAAGAGAATCTGCTCTTTCCATGGATCACGCCATGAAGCAAATCCTTCCCGTATTTATATAGAACTTGGTAAAAACCCTTCGCCCAACGCAACCTCTGGCTCCAGGACTGACCAAATGTGATCGGCTGCTCATCATAGAACATTGCGTTCCTGCAGTATCCAATCTTTTCGCCTTGGATAACCTGTGACACGGAAAATTCGATGTCCTCCGTAAGAAGATGATAAATCCATCCTCCATGGTCTTTAAGCAACTGAGCTTGCACCAAAAAACCTGTTCCAGAAATGGCGCAACTCGTATTAAGGACCATTCTAGGAAGGTTAATATACTCGGCTTCATGCATAAACCAGAGTGCATAGCCTGCAGTAATCCAATTCTGGTCATAATTTTTTGAGTTTCGATAACTGGTAACGACCCTGTACCCCTGGTCGAAAGTTTTATTCATCTCAAATATATAGTTCTCATCAAGAAGATTGTCGGCATCAAACACAAAGTATCCGTCGTAATGGCTAGACGAATAGTCTCTCTCGATGACTTTTAACATATAGTCGAGGGCATATCCCTTGCCCACTTGAACCCGATTAAAACGTTCCCTGACTATGGCACCCGCAGCCCTCGCGACTTGCGCTGTGTTATCAGTACAGTTATCCGCTACAACGTAAATATCGACCAGATCCTGTGGATAATTCTGGTCTTTGATACTTGCTATTAATTGTCCAACGACGCGTTCTTCATTTCGAGCTGGAATGATGACGGCATACTTGCCAAGCTGAACATCATTCACGCCGCAATATTTGGAGCGTTTCGCTTTAAAAGCTACAAATATGTAGACAACTCGATATGAATACACGAGCACAAATAGCAGAAACAGAAAAAAGTCAAAGTCATTCAGAAACGTTGACATATGTGTGATCAAGACGCCCTCACGATCCTATCTTTAGATGGTTAATACCTGTCGATGGCTTCTAAAGATCTTAGTTTGGGCTCAAATTGGATGACATACCGACAATGGGAAATCAGTTGATTCTTGGATTACTTCTACTTGGTACTCCCATTGTAGCATTACGCGCGTCAGACGTGAGCCTTCACGTTCAATAAATGCCAACGGTTTTCAAGGTAAGTTTGTCCACGTTCGACCGAGGTAGTGACTAGCCCCCAGAACCTGTGCTTTGCGACCGAGACGCCCCGTACCTGTAAGCCAGGTCAATCTCCAGCAGAGTGGAGCCACGGTTATCTCGCATTTACATCCCCGACAGCGATTCTACACCATTTCCGTAAACGACCGCGCTTGTTTCATTTTACAGCAGATGCTGCCGTTTAGGCGGAAGTTGGTCATCGCAACACTGACTGTGTCTGAGTATCACTGCGGCTATCGCCATCAATAGGCAACTAGAGGGACAATCCGTGTCGTAAATACCAAGCTACAGTCGCTGTTCCCATCTTAAACGTAGCCAGCACGTCTGCCCAGTAAAATCTCTCCTGTGACTCGCCTTGAAATCTCCGAAATCGCCGTAATAAAACCGACCAACCCGTTTCCAATCGGATGCATCAAACCCATCAATTAACGCAACAATCAATGATTAGAAACCCAGATTCACGACACCTGAGCCAAATTACATTCCTCTCCAATGTTCACCCGTAATGTGATGGCGACCACCGGTGAATAGAACCGCTGATAGTATGGATGTACCTTACAACCTTGCGTGAAGCTCTCATTTATGAACAAATCGGCTCAAATACCACGACAGATAAGGAATTAAAAGAAGTACTCCAGGATGCCAAGGCAACTGGCCAAAAACTCCACCGCATTTCGCTCCACCAGGCTCACCAATTTGAACGACGCAACTTACAGGTGCATCGGTGCGTCATTTAAACTCTGGCCACCCCCATGTCGGACTACGACATTGTTCTCTAAGCGAAGCCCAATACCCTGTGTATAAATTCCAGGTTCAATGGCAAGGACCATACCATCGCGTAGTGGTGTCTTCTGGCCAAAAGAGAGTAGAGGCGGTTCGTGTGACTCAATTCCTACGCCATGACCAACGCCGTGGATAAAGTACCGACCATAACCAGCTTTCTCTATCACTTCGTACGCTGCGATATGAACATCTTCGGCAGTGTTCCCAGGTTGGGCCGCTTTGAGTGCTGCGTCGTAAGCCTCAGATACAATTCCGTGAAGTTCCACGGCAAAAGAACTTGGTTCACCGATCGAATACGTTCTACAGATGTCGGTCTCATAACCCCCAAAGCCGACGCCGTAATCCACCACGACAAGCTCCCCGCTTCGGAACTCCCTGTCACTTGGCAGGAGGTGTGGAAACATCGCTCGCTCCCCAGTGAGCACAAGGGGAACTTGCGAGATGTCACAACCGCGACTCATCGCAAATTGCACCATGGAACCAGACAACTCTCGTTCCGTCATACCTTCACGTATCAGATTCCGGGCTTCTTTCGCGACAGCATCAGTGTGACGTGACGCAATTCGCAAAACCTCTATTTCCTCCGCCGTCTTAACGCTGCGAAGCGTCGCTAAATAAATGTCAGCATGGGCCAACACCCGGTCGGTTGCTAAGCGGATCGCCTCAGCAGCCAAAAGTGTCAACTCGCCGCTCTCCACAGCCAGTTCCCCGGCTTCCCAGTCACTTATGGTATCGGCTGCTAATCGGACCCCTTCACCGTAAGCCGCAGGAAGAGTCCGTACGCCCACCTGTGTGGTTCTATCTTTATCGATATCACTGACTACATATGTAACTTCTCCTTCTGCTGGGACACAAAGTGCGACGAAACGATTCAGACTGCCAGAGTCAGGTCCGAAACCTGTGTAATAGATGCGGTTCGCTTTACTTGTAATCAAGGCGCCAGCAAGACCGTCACTACGCAGGGATTCCTGAAGTCTTATTCTTCTCCCCTCGTACACGTCCGGATCAAACGAACGAGTGTTTTCTATCATGCGAACTCCCCCATTTCCCTCGCCAAGCTACGAGTTCCGACGCTCTTGTGTAATACTGTAAAGATTATGGTCTTCCCATACGCCATTGATTTTTAGATAGAACTCAGAGAACAACGGGGCAACGACCGGAAGTCAATGTGTTCAATGAATGAAACGAATCGTCAGAGGATACCGGTAGTGCTCGCCATTGGAAGTCTTAACCGCAGCAATGACTACGAACACAACCTGGAAAACAGCTAACGCGATGAGTAACAAAAAGCCGATCAAGATGAAGCACAGGATTACTGCCACAATACCGTAAATCACCAATGATATCTGGAAATTTAGAGATTCTTTTCCGTGTTCGTCGACAAACCTAAATTGGTTCCTTTTTACCAACCAGACAATCAAGGGCCCAATAATCCAGCCAAACGGAACCACCCATCCCGCGAAAGCCGCCAAGTGACAAGCTATAGCCCAGTTCTTCTCTTCCGAGTTCACCTGTAGCCTCCTCACTGCTGTCGGCGCACAGTGCGTATCCTCACCAGACAGCTTACGTTCTCTCGTTGTTTCGCCACGAATACCGAATGTTTGTAACCATACTAGCGGTGGACACATCCCCGCAGTGAACTCTGTGAGCCTAATTGCATTCCACAGCCGCATAGATCAGGGACACTACAGGACGAAGCGTAAATTTTGTGTTTTCCACCCAATTTCCGTCATCAGTATACCAGATACCACACGTGCTAAACTAAGGATAGAAATCAGAGGGAGTGTGAGCATTTGGATACCGAAGGATTTGTCAACGTCCAAGGTGGCCGCATCTGGTATCAGATTGTCGGCGACAACCACCATGCAATTCCATTGCTCACCCTCCACGGTGGCCCGGGCAGTGCGCATCTGGGTATGGAACCACTAGCACAGGCTCTGGGTTCGAAACGCCCAGTGATTCTGTATGATCAATTGGGCTGCGGCCAATCGGACCGTCCCGATGACAACTCGCTTTGGACAGTTGAACGGTTCGTTCGCGAACTCGCCGTACTCCGCGACGCATTAGGACTCAAGCAAGTCCATCTTCTTGGACACTCGTGGGGAACGATGCTGCTCGCTGACTACCTGTTGACGCAACCAGAAGGCGTCAACAGTGCGATTTTTTCCAGCCCTTGCCTCAGTGTAACCCGTTGGATTGAAGATGCGGATCGAAATCGAAAGGAACTTCCAGAAGACGTGCAGGTTGTTCTACGCGAGTGCGAGGCAAACGGAACGACAGATTCGGAAGCTTATCGAAATGCCGAAAAAGTCTACATGCAGAAGTACCTCTGCCGCGTCGAGCGCTCAGAAGAAGAAAAGGCACGCCGCAAAGCTGCCTTTGGTGAGAGTGTCTACAATTACATGTGGGGTCCTTCTGAATTCCACGCAACCGGCACGTTACGCAACTACGACCGGACTGACAGGCTGCATGAGACGACTGTGCCATGTCTGTTTACATGTGGCTTTTATGATGAAGCATCACCCGCTTCAACCGATTATTATCACAGCCTCATAGCAGGGTCTGAGTTTCACGTCTATCCAAATAGCTCCCACTCGCCCATGGTGGAGGAACCTGAGGCGTACTTCCGCACGGTGGATGCCTTTCTGGGCAAGCACGAGTGCCAGAAAAAGGTGCTCAGCCCTTAACTCAGCGTATCGAGGTTCGGGTGAAAGTAGTGTCTGCGGCAGACGGAGCGGTACAAGTCATTCCCGCCCACCTCAATCTGCTCCCCGCTGTACACCGGTTTGCCGTCTTTCAACTTTAAGATCATCGTCGCCTTCCGGTTGCAGTTCGGGTCGGCGCAGATGGTCTTGATCTCCTCAATCTGGTCAGCCCACAGAATGGCCGCCTGACTGCCTTCAAAAAACTGATTCCGGTAGTCTTTCAAAAGTCCGTAGCAGATGACTGCGATGTTTAGTTCGTCCACCACGCGGGCGAGTTGCTCCACATGTCGAGCGCGCAGGAACTGCACTTCGTCGACGAGGACGCAGTCCGGGCGCTCCCGTTCGACGATCGCGAACATATCCGTGTTGTCGTCGACGACCGTGGCGTCTTTCGCGATCCCGACGCGTGACGCGATGCGGCCGTATCCGTACCGGGCATCGATGGATGGCGTAAACAACGTCACCTTTTTCCCTTGCTCTTCGTAGTTGTGTGCGACGGTGAGCAGTTGAATCGACTTGCTCGCGTTCATCTGCCCAAAACGGTAGTACAGCTTGGCCACTCCATCACCTGGTTTCTCAAGTTTACAGTTGCAGAAAATCGACGAGATCGCGCAGCTCCGCCAGCGTTTTCGCATCGACACCGGGTGCCGGTGGTCGGACGTACGCTGACGCAATCGCGCCTCGCATTTGGTAGACCTGTTTGCGGATCGCAACGCCTGTCACGCCGAGTTGCGCCTCATAGCGAACGAGCGGCAGACCGTGGTAGAAGAGTTCGCGGGCGCGATCGCGATCCCCTGCCGAAAACCGCTCGTAGACTTGCACGAGGAGTTCCGGGTAGGCGAACCCGGTCATGATCCCGACTGCACCGCGATCCAACTCTTCGTAGAAGTACATTCCACCAAGTCCGCCGAACAGACCGAGTCGGTCATTCGTCGCCTCGCGAATCGCGGTCACCTTCATAATCGTCGGGGTGTCCTCGATTTTTACGTAGCGCGCCGTCGGGACAGCGTCTGCGATCTGCGCGAACACGGTCGGCGCCATCACGACACCGGATGTCACGGGCTCATCCTGGATGACGAGCGGCAGGTCAGAGGCGTCACCGACCGCCTTGTAGTGCTCGACGAGGAGCGCAGGGTTCTGCAGCTTCGGCGGTGGCGCGACCATCACGGCGTCCGCGCCGAGATCGGCTGCCCGTCGGACAAACATACGAGCCTGGTGCGTTCCTGCTGCGGTGCAACCGACCACAACCGGAACCTTTCCTGCAATCTGCACCACGGCAGTCTCGATCACGATGTCGCGTTCGCGCTCAGTCAGTTTGTTGGCTTCGCCCATGATGCCAAGCAGCGTGACTCCGTGCACGCCCGCCTGCAGGTAGAAGTCAAGCAGTGTTCCGAGCGAGGCTGTGTCTACTTCGCCGTCGACCGTGAACGGAGTCAGGGAGATGACACACACACCGTTTAGCTTTTTGTTGGATGTGTCAGCCGTCACGCCTGTTCACCTCTGTTGCTGTTGCGCACAGGGTTTAGCAGCGGCAAGAAACCGTCGATCCGGCACTCCGCCACATCGCCATCTCGAATCACGACCGCACCAGGGGTGCCTGTCGAAATGATGTCCCCGGGTAACAGCGTCATCACTTGCGAGTGAAAGGCGACGAGGAACCACGGCAAGAACGTCATGTTCGCGATCACGTTCTCACGGTGCAACGCCCCATTGCAGTACGTCCCGACTTTTGTCTCATTTAGGTCAGAAATTTCATCCGGCGTGACGAGTTCCGGCCCGAAACTGAAAAACGTATCAAAGTTCTTCGCGCGCGTTAGGAAGCGCGGATTCTTCTCGAGAATGTCTTCTGCCGTCATGTCGATCACGGTGGTGAACCCGGCTACGTACTCTGGCGCTTCCTCGACACTGACGTTGTGGCAAGTCCGCCCGATCACGACCGCGATCTCCGCTTCTGCGGTCACTCGCTTCGATTGCGGCGGCAAGAGGATGGTGTCCGCCGGTCCAATGATGGTGGTGTCTGCCTTCATGAAGCTCGCGGGCTCTTCTGTCGGCGACTTTTCATGCAGGTCGCTCGCGTGTTCGCGATAGTTCAGACCGATGCCCCAAATTTTGCGCGGGTGTCTGTAGAGCGGGCCGAAGTCGCACTGCGAAATTGGTATGCCACTGGTCGCGAGGTCAGCTGTCTGCGCACTGTCCGCCTGCCCGAGCCGCATACGTAGGGCTGCGAGCGACTGCTCGTCGTTCAGCAGGGCTAACAGTGTGGTTGGAAGGCTCATATGCCAAGTTTCATTAAGTCGCTGTATGGGGAGGAATGTGTCTCCGAATCGGACAGCAGCCTCCTCAATGTGTGATGTTTCGTTGTGTGATGTCTTCATGGTCGCGAGTCTCATGGCGCTCCCCCTTGGTAGACGCAGAAGGTCTACTTGAAACTGTAACAATCGGCTGGCACAGACTCAAGAGGATAGGACGGAACCGTCAACCCTGCTATACTGGAAACAAAGTTTCAACATTCGGAAATGATAGGTGATGACCAGCTATGAATGAGGTGATTGATTCGGCATCGGACGCGCAAAAACGCCGGAACTTAGAGACATCTGTTGCATTCGCTGACCATTCTGGTCGATCCGGAAACAACCGTGCGCGGCTGTTGGTCTCCTGCCCCGACCGGCCCGGGATTATCGCGGCCGTGACCCAGTTTTTAGCCAGCGCTGGCTGCAATATTCTCGAAGCCGACCAGCACACGTCCCCGTCGACGGCGATGTTTTTCATGCGCATCGAGTTCGAACATGACGCTGTCTCCTCTCACCTGCAGAGCCTGCGCGGCGACTTCGCGAGCGTTGCCACCCAGTTTGAAATGAACTGGCAGATGGAGTTGGTCAACCGCCGCAAACGCGTGGCGGTGTTTGTCTCGAAGGAATTGCACTGCCTCACAGAGCTCCTCTGGCAGTGGCAGGCTGGCGACCTGTTCGCCGACATCAGCATGGTCGTGAGCAACCACGATGCAGCAGAGGCGACGGTGAAAACGTTCGGGATCCCCTTCTACCACTTGCCCATCTCCCGCGAGACGAAGCTCGAAGTGGAGGCGCGACAGCGTGAACTGCTCGGCACAGATACTGACCTCATCGTGCTCGCGCGCTACATGCAGATCCTCTCGCCCGAGTTTGCCGAGCGCTTCCCGCGGCGCATCATCAACATTCACCACTCGTTCTTGCCAAGCTTCATCGGCAAGCAGCCGTACGAGCGCGCGTTTGAACGCGGCGTCAAGTTGATCGGCGCGACCGCCCACTATGTAACGGCCGATCTCGATGCCGGCCCGATCATTGAGCAAGACGTCCACCGCATCACCCACCGCCATGAAGTGGACGACTTGAAGCGCATCGGACGCCTCGTCGAACGCACCGTGTTGGCGAGGGCCGTCAAGTGGCACCTCGAGGACCGTGTCCTCACACACGGCAACAAGACGGTCGTATTCGCGCAATAGCTAGGTGTCACGCTAGCCACGGCGCTATGGACCCGGTGCTATGGGTTTTAAGTAAATTAATGTTAAAATAGGCGTTTACGCCTATTTTCATCACAATTTGCGCTCCGCAGGAGCGCGAGGGATGTTGGCGCTGTCGATCGAAAGGTGCCACTCCAGCAGAGACACAGCGGTGTAGGTGTCATTCTGACACCTACGCGAACGGAGTCCCGAATCAAATGCCAACTTGACACCTTGCAGCTCCTGCGGCGGCAACCTAAGTGTCATTTTGACACCTACAGCACCCAGGGCGGCACCGTAAGT
>JAKAXI010000045.1 GCA_021816665.1 Bacillota bacterium
CCGGTTGTGATCCATCGCGGTGTCGTCAGCACCATGGAGCGCTTCGTGGCGTTCTTGCTCGAGCAGTACAAAGGCGCCTTCCCTGCATGGCTCGCGCCTGTGCAGGTGCGAGTCCTATCCGTCGCAGACGACTTCGCTCCCTATGCTGAGCGCGTCGTTGAGGAACTGCGCGAAGCTGGGCTGCGCGCCGAAGCAGACGTCCGCGGCGAAAAGATCGGCTACAAGATCCGCGAGTCCCAGGTCCAAAAGACCCCGTACACACTGGTTGTAGGCGATCGTGAGCAGTCGGATCACGCTGTCAGTGTCCGCCGCTATGGAGAAGGTGACCGGGGGCAGCAGTCAGTGGAAGCGTTCGCGGAGATGTTGAAGCAGGAAGTTGCGGAAAAACAACTGCTGGTGTGAGCTGCGGTTCATCGTTCGCCTTGACGGCGCCCGCGCTGTCCTGTAAAATGCAAACGTAAGTTGGAACTTTATATGGAAAGCAGAAGCATCGCGCTTCTCACCTTGGTGGCATAAGCCGGCGGGTTTCGAATGTTCCATCCACAAGGGGACAGAGACATGCAAGTCTTTGTCACTGCTTGAGTTGGAGTATGTGAGGCGCGGGGTTCCCGCGCCTTTTTTGACACGTCTGCAGGTCTGACGCAAGGTACGGGTAAGTAACTCGGAGGTGACAAGTTATTAGCAAAGACGACTTTCAAGTGAACGACGGGATTCGCGCGCGGGAGGTTCGTGTCATTGACGAAGACGGCACGCAGCTTGGTATCATGCAGATTCGGGATGCTCGCCGTGTGGCTGAAGAGAAGAATCTTGACCTGGTGAACGTGGCACCGACCGCTCGTCCTCCGGTGTGCCGAATCATGGACTACGGCAAGTTCAAGTACGAGCAGAGCAAGAAGGAGAAAGAAGCTCGGAAGAACCAAAAGATCGTACTCCTGAAAGAGGTTCGGATGTCACCCAACATCGAGGAACACGACTTCCAGGTGAAGTTGAAAAACGTTCTTAAGTTCCTGGAAGAGGGAGACAAGGTGAAGATCTCCGTGCGGTTTCGCGGACGCGAAATCACACACTCTTCGATTGGCCAGCAGGTGTTGATGAAGCTTGCACAGGCGGCTGGGGAAAAGGCTGTTGTGGAGCGCTTCCCGAAACTCGAGGGGCGCAGCATGGTCATGATTCTCGCGCCCAAGGCGCCAACTGCTTCCCCGAGCGCGTAACCGCGTCGGTCGAATTCCTTGAAGGTGTCCTGGCCTCTCGCGCGGCAGGCCGCGCGAGTAGAGGTTGTTTGCCCAAATCGCGAAATGGAGGAACACAAGATGCCAAAAATGAAGACACACAGTGGGCTTTCGAAGCGTGTGAAGCGGACTGCATCCGGTCAGTTGAAGCGTCCGCACGCATTTGCTTACCATAAGGCGGCCGCGAAAACGTCGAAACGCAAACGTCACCTGCGCGGCACTACGTTGGTCGCCCGTGGCGATGTGCGCCGCATTAAATCGATGATCGCCTACGTCAAGTAACTCACCAATCGATTCGACTCGCTTAGGTATAGAGGGGGATTCGCACAATGGCACGTGTTAAAAATGGTATGGTGACACGCCGTCGGCATAAACAAATCCTGAAGATGGCTCGCGGCTACCGCGGCTCGAAGCATCGCTTATTCAGAACTGCGAAACAGCAGGTCATGAAGTCGCTGATGTACGCGTACCGCGACCGGCGGGTTCGCAAGCGCGACTTCCGCCGCCTGTGGATTCAGCGGATTAACGCGGCTGCGCGTTTGAACGGCATCTCGTATAGCCGCCTGATGCATGGTCTGAAATTGGCTGGTGTAGAGGTTAATCGCAAGATGCTAGCCGATCTCGCCGTGGCGGACGCAAAGGCCTTTACGGAACTTGTCAACACCGCCCGGGAGAAGCTCGAGGCGTAACATACAACCTGCAGCAGGTAGAGGTATCGCTCCCGGACGTTTGCTGCGCCGGGAGCGTTCACTATGAAGGGTGGACCAGGCGTGTATTTGGAGTCTCCTCAGAACCCAAAAATTCACCGCTGGAGCCAACTCAAGTCAAAGAAGGGCCGTTTGACCGAAGGGGCCTTTCTTGTTGAAGGCGTTCGGCTGGTGGACGATCTGCTCCGCTCGTCTTTTGAAGTGGAAGCGGTACTGTGGGATGTAGGCACAGACAACTTGCCTGAAGACCTAACCGAGACTGCCCAATTGCGAGGAGTGCCACTGATTGAAGTTGCACCGCGCGCGTTCGCAGCCGTGGCGGATACAGTGACGCCGCAAGGCGTCATCGCCGTGGCAAAGCTTCCGCAGACCGGAGTCGAGCCGAGCTCGGTGGCATTCGGTCTCGTGTTGGACAACCTGCGCGATCCGGGGAACGTGGGTACGCTTGTCCGCAGTGCGGACGCGTTCGGAGTGGACCTGGTGCTGTGCGGCAGCGGAACGGTCGACCCGTATTCTCCCAAGGTCGTGCGTGCCTCCATGGGCGGGACGTTCCGTGTTCCTGTGGAAAGCAAGGCTACGACGGTGTTTTTGTCCGCGTGGCGCGATGCGTGGCCGGACGGAAAGGTTGTTTTGGCGGATGCGAAAGGTCAGGTCGATTGCGACCAGTTCGACTTTCGCGGACCGGTGCTCATTGTGATCGGGAGTGAGGCGACTGGGGCGTCGGCCGAGGCGGAAGCACTTGCCACTGACACCTTGCAGATCCCGATGACCGGCATGGCGGACAGTCTGAACGCAGCGATTGCCGGCTCGGTTTTGCTCTACGAGGCCAGTCGGCAGCGGCGCAGTCGGTAACGTGTCGGGCCTCTTGCACACGGAATAAGGGGGGAAGAGGTTCGATGTTGCGGGACTCTGCGTACATCTGGATTGGTCCGTTGGTGGCCATGGTGGTTGCTCAAGTCTTAAAACCGCTGCTCATCATGTTGCGCTTGCGCCGTTTTGACTGGGCACGCATGCGTCAGTCCGGAGGCATGCCGAGTTCCCACACGGCCTTAGTTGTGGCACTAGTCGCGGAGCTGTGGCTGCGTGAAGGCGGGCGAAATCCAATTCTCGGAATTGCAATTTTCATTGCGATCATCGTCATGTACGACGCAGCTGGCGTTCGCTGGCAGACAGGGCGGCAGGCGGCTGTGCTCAATCGTCTGCTGAACGACCTGCGTGGACAAGCGGGTCACACGCAAGCGAGTGCACCATTAGGGCAGACAGACGAAGATACGAAACACAGGGTGAAAGGTCTGCAGCCGTTGCCGGTCGCCAAGGCGCCGTGGTTCCTCGTTGACTGGCCGGTGCTAAATGAGCAAATCGGACATAAGCCCATCGAAGTACTCGGCGGTTGCGTAGTTGGTATCGTAGTGGCATTGTATTTGCATTGATGACAGTTGGTTGAACTCCTCACTTCTGCAAACAGTGGGGCTGGCATAGGGTAAGGGTAGCATGAAATCCGTTCGCAGCAGCGGATGGAAGGAGGACCCGGCCCATGGATCGCCAGTGGCGCGTTTACACACCTTACCGGAGCCCGTTTGATCCTTGTCCAGCCACCGACCCCAAAGCTTTTATCGTACCCCCGAATCAGTTTGTCGTTTTTCAGCCGAAAGGTCTTCGCCAGTTCGCGCCTCGAGAGGCCCTCAAGCGTGGCACTCTCTGGCCAGACTTGTACAGTCCCTACGACCCCCCAAAAGGGGGTGGCCAGTGATGGCTAGTCCCATGCCGCGCGAGTACTACCAGTACCTCGGGGAACTACAGTCGGTGGACTTTGTCTTGGTAGAATTGACGCTGTATCTTGACACGCATCCTGACGATGCGCAGGCGATTGCGCAATTTGGGCAGTTTCAACGCCGCAAAATGGCGCTCATGTCGCAAATTGAGAATGCATATGGTCCGCTGCGTGAATACGGAAACAGCTCGACCGGAAATCATTGGACATGGGCAGAAACGCCATGGCCTTGGCAAGTGTGAGCGCCATTAGTCGGTCAATAGGGCAGGCGGGAACGGAACCGCCTGCCTAGTTTGGAAACTGGGCTACCCCCATCCGCTTTTGGGACAGCCGAGTCTTGGATCACGTTCTCAAACCTCGCTACCCCCTCACATGTGAGTACAATCCACGTGCTAACGCAGCCAAGACGGATTATCCTACTTGAACGAACGGTTCCGCGTGCCCATTTTCGTTGTCCAACCTCTTGATAACGTAACAATGTTTTGTTATGTTGGTTGAAGAGGTGAGCACGGATGGACCAAGAGTTAATTTCCAAAAAGGCACTGCTGGACCTCACAGGCATCTCCTACGGACAGTTGTATCGATGGAAGCGAAAAAATTTAATTCCAGAGGAATGGTTTATCCGAAAGTCTTCGTTTACCGGTCAGGAGACCTTTTTTCCAAAGGATCAGATTCTGGCTAGGATCCAGCGCATTTTAAACATGAAAGACGACCTGTCACTCGACGAAATTGCAGGACAGTTTTCGCCAGTACCGGAGGTCTCTGTGTCCGTTGACGAGGTACGGAGGAAGGGCCTTGTGCAAGCAACAGTCCTGGATGCGTATTTACAGTTGCGACCAGAGACGGTCGTGTTCCGATTCGACCGTCTGTTGGCACTCTACGTGTTTAATAGACTTCTCCAGTCGGGCGACGTGAGCCTTCAGGAAGGGGAACTGATCCTCAAGACCCTGGAAGAGCACTATGACAAGTTTACGGGAAAAGACTGTGAGTTCGTGATGATTCGCAAGCTAGGGGTCACAACGACTGCCTTGTTGTCGAGCCCGTGTGAGTTGTTCCTGGAAAGCGGTGCGAAAGTGGTGGTCAAGTTGAATTTAGCGAATAGTGCGGAAGACTTGCGTATGCATGTCGTCGCTTGGGAAGGGTGAGAAGGATGGCTGATGAAATGACAAGACCCAACCTTGAGATTCATGGGGTCGGTACGGCTTCTGGCGGAAGTTATAACCTGATTCGGGTTCACGGCAAAGCCACAATTGACGGCGACGTGGTTTGCGCCCGACTCGAGGTGCATGGTGTTGTCACCGTTTTAGGAGACGTACAGGCCGATCACGTTCACGTGCACGGGCAGTCAGAAGTTACGGGGCGACTCGTCAGTACCGAAGTGCACTTGCACGGCGGTTTGAACGTCCGTGGTGACTGTAGCGCTGAAGCCTTTCGCGGAGATGGCGTGTTTCAAATAGACGGTTTGCTAAACGCGGAACACATCGAAGTGAAGATACATGGTCCGAGTCGGGCCAAGGAAATGGGCGGACAGTCCATCGAGATCCGCGGTGAACGTCGGTCTCCGCTCGGTCGGTGGAAGAAGTTGCGCGTAGACACCGTGGAGGGAGATGACATTCGCCTGGAATCGACCCAAGCGAAGGTCGTTCGGGGCAATCGAGTGTTTGTGGGTCGAGCATGCGATGTGGATCACGTCGAATACCGTGTCGACTTTCAGTCTACGAAGGGCTCACTGATACAGTCAGAACAGCACTTGTAGGAGCCAATGTTGCGTTTAGTTCAAATGCGGAGGTGCGAGCATGGAGCGACAAGTTTCAGGCAGGAGAGATTTGCGGGTGACTGGCACCGGATCAACGTCTGGTGGTACTTATCAAAACGTTCGCCTCGTGGGCGAAGGAAGTGTCGATGGACACCTCGAGTGTCAGAAGTTTCGGGCTATCGGGACGTTCCAGTGCAAAGGAGACGTGCACGCCGAGCACCTTCGAGTCGTTGGAACAGTCGATGTAGACGGCACTTTGTACGGAGGCCGTACCAGGATCACAGGAGAACTCTCGACGACAGGGGACTGCAGCGCCGATGTTCTGGAAGTTCGCGGCACGCTCAGGGTCGGTGGACTCGTCAACGCCGATCGGGTCGACATACGCCTGTACGGCCCGGCGCGGTGCACGGACATCGGCGGAGGTGTCATTCGCATTCGCCCGAGCTTGAAGTTTCGCTCCAGTGACAAGGGACTGTCGGCTGAAACGATTGAAGGAGATGAGGTTCATTTGCGAGATGCCAGAGTGCAGGTGGTGCGTGGAAAACGTGTTTGGATCGGGCCAGGTTGTGAGATTGGTAGAGTCGAGTACACCGACGAACTGCATGAAGCCATGGGCGCGAGCATAACTGAGTCGCAGAGAGTGTGAAAATACACGTGAATTCAAAGGGGACAGGTGGAAACTCGCAGTGAAGGCGCGCGAATCGAATTTTGGACTCATCATCGTGGGACTCTTGCTTGGCAGGTACGCCACACCTGGTGAGTTGGCATACGAATAAGCCACATTCACATATATATCCGTGAAGCATCTCACGGGGGTGGATGAGGCGTGTGGATCTACGAGAAAAAGCTGCAGTACCCGGTGCGAGTCAGCAAATGTGACCCTCGTCTGGCGAAGTTCCTGATCGAACAGTACGGTGGGGCGGATGGGGAACTCGCAGCAGCCCTGCGCTATCTGAACCAGCGCTACACCATCCCGGACAAAGTGATCGGCCTCTTGACAGACATTGGCACAGAGGAGTTTGCCCACCTTGAGATGATCGCGACCATGGTTTACAAACTCACAAAAGACGCGTCCGCTGAACAGATGAAGGCAGCGGGACTGGGCGATCATTACGCGAACCACGATAAAGCGCTCTTTTACCACAATGCCGCAGGGGTGCCGTGGACAGCGGCCTACATCCAGGCCAAGGGTGACCCGATTGCCGACTTGTACGAGGACATCGCGGCGGAGGAAAAGGCGCGTGCCACCTACCAATGGCTGATCGACATCACGGATGACGTAGATATCCAGGACAGTCTAAAATTCCTGCGCGAGCGCGAGATCATCCACGCGCTACGTTTCCGCGAAGCAGTCGAGATCCTGAAGAACTACCAAGAGGAGCAGAAGGTGTTTTAGGTTGACACAATGCAGCCTGTGGTTGCGAGATGGCCGGTCCTTACATCTCGAAAATGTAAAGAAGCATTCGCGGTCCAGACTGGACCACAAATGCTCAGTTTCACAGGAACAGATAATAATCCCCTCGAAGATTACGTGTAGAATTTTCCATCGTGCGATTTACGCAATGTGCGGAACTGTACCACGCAGTGACCAAACCACACATAGGCCTTCGTATCCATTGAAATCTGGTGTATCTTTCGCACCGTTTGAGTGTAACCGACTGTGTCATAAACCGCCCCGGGCAACAAAATATCGGAAACATAATTGAATGCTGAATACACGTCATCCGAAGCCATGATCATGTATCCACAGCCCCGCTTATTCACCTGTAATGCTAACATGCCGTACGAATGCCCGCTGCCCAGGTTCAAAATATTTACGCCTTGGACGAGATGTGTCCTCTCCTTACTTTTAACCCAAGCATCTACATCGTCCCAGACAAATGAATTAACGTCGGTCCGGGTAATGTAGCTGCGCATCGCAGCGTTTAACTCATCTTCATGGACGTATATGGTTGCGTTTTAGAACATCTCTACACATCCGGCGTGATCGTAGTGTAAATGCGACAGTACGACATGGCGAATTTCATCCGGAGTGATGCCTAGTTCCTCTAATCGATTCGGTAACATTTCTTCGTTTGTAGCAATTCAAAGAAATTTCAACAAAATTTCCTGTGACAAACTGCTCCAACTCGTACAACAGCGGGTCAGACCGTAGGGTGTTAAAACTCCTACGGAAATGGCTGAAAGCAGAGTCATGAACAACGAGCAGTTTGAGGAAACCGAAATTAGAAGCCCGCAAGGCGGCGTCATCTCTCCACTTCTCGCGAACATCTATTTGAACTACCTCGATACGGTGTGGGAGAAACGATTCTCTCATCTTGGCACACTCGTGCGCTATGCGGACGACCGTGCGCCACGAAGGCAGCGGGCCTGAAAAGACCCGGGGCCATGCTTAATCGGAGATGAGGGAGGGCCCCTCGAAGCCGCCATGCAGGTGGAGGCTTCAAACCACCGCAAGCTGCTGTGGTCAAAAGCCATGGTGGTGAGCGTTACGGAAAAGGCGAGGCCTGGACCTCGTCAGATGTGTGCCAGTGGAGACGAACACCAGTGAACCGCTGATAAGGTGTCGAAAGCGTAGGGATCAGAACCAGGAGGGAGTCGTTGGCCTGGGATGAGTCTGGAGGAAAACCTGTTTACTGTGCAGATGGTGACCGGCATGGAGGCGGCGTGAACGTGGCACAGGCTTCGATTAGGAACGTGGGAACCTGCCTGTCGATGCTAAGGGAAAACTCCAAGCGGAAGAACCGCAAGGACGAAAGTACCGATGCGACATGCAGGGGCGGAACAACCCGTAGTAGTCATGAAGCTTCGTAATGGGAGTGGTGCGAAGGGGTTGTGTTATCCAGTTTTGGTCAGGGGTCAACCGCAAGGGAGGAGCCAATGAGCAAAGCAAAGTCTTACGAAATCTCCAAGCACGTGGTACTTGAAGCGTTCCAACGAGTAAATGCCAACGGGGGAGCTGCCGGAGTAGACGGAGTTAGTCTGGAGAAGTTTGAGTCAAACTGGAAGGACAACCGATATAAGATCTGGAACAGGATGTCGTCCGGGAGTTATTTCCCACCTCCGGTGAAAGCGGTGGAGATACCCAAGAAAACGGGAGGTACGCGAGTACTTGGAGTGCCCACTGTGGCAGACCGAGTCGCGCAGATGGTCGTGAAAATCTATTTTGAACCGAGTGTGGAAGCACACTTTCACCCGGATTCGTATGTACCGACCAGGGAAATCAGCGGCAGTTGCACTTACGGTTACCCTTAAGCGATGCTGGAAATACGACTGGGTGCTCGAGTTTGACATCAAGGCGCTGTTTGACAACATTGACCATGAACTGTTGATGAAGGCGGTACGCAAACATACGGATAACCCGTGGATGATTCTCTACATTGAGAGATGGCTGAAGGCACCAATGCAGATGCCAGACGGGGTTGTAATGGAGCGGACCAAGGGCACGCCGCAAGGTGGCGTGGTCAGCCCAGTATTGGCCAACCTGTACCTGCACTACGCGTTTGATAAGTGGATGGACAAGAATCATCTGGATAAACCGTTTGCTCGATATGCGGATGATGCTGTGGCCCACTGCCATAGCATGAAGGACGCACTGGAGTTACGGAGCAGCCTTGAACAGCGGTTCAGGGAGGGCGGACTGGAGCTTCATCCAACGAAAACGCGCATCGTCTATTGCAAGGACGATGACCGGCGCAGGGACCACCCGGAAACAACCTTTGATTTTCTTGGGTATACGTTCCGAGCACGCAGGTCGAAAAACAGGTGGGGCAAATACTTCATCAATTTACTCCAGCCGTCAGCAACAAGGCGAAGGCCGCGATGCAACGAGCCATACATGACTGGCGCATGCATCTAAAGCCGGATAAGACGGTTGAAGACCTATCCAGGATGTTCAATCCTATTATTCGAGGTTCGGTTAACTACTACGGACGCTTTTACAAGTCGGAATTGTACTCCGTACTCAGACACCTGAACCGAGCGCTTGTTCACTGGGTCAGAAGGAAGTACAAGAAGTTCAACCGGCACAAGCGACGAGCATATGATTGCCTCGGTAGAATTGCCCGACGCGAACCGCAACTGTTCGTGCACTGACAGATGGGGATTTTGCCTGGGGCTGGATAGTGGGAGCCGGATGAGCTGAGAGGTTCAAGTCCGGTTCTGAGAGGGCCTTGGGGTGAGATTCCCCAGGGCTACTCACCTGGTCATCTTGTGCGAAAGGAAAACGCACGCTCTGGAAGACATCCAAGTACTCAAGGCAGTATTCGGGAAACTGGAACTGACCATGAATACGGACAAGTCTAAACTGGTGAATTTGCGGATCGACAAAGATGGATTCGATTTTCTTGGATTCCATCACCGTCGATTGCCCAAGTTGTTCAAGGCAGGGAAGTTCTACGACCTTCGTAGTTTCCCATCCAAGAAAGCGATGAAGAAGATGCGGGCAAAGGTGAAGGAAGTAACTGCACCAAGGTCTCGGCTGTTCTGGTCGCCTAAACAGATGGTGGACAAGCTTAACCCCATCATTCAGGGATGGGAGAACTACTATGGGAGCGTAGACCCTGCCGTGTCGAACCAGTATCTAAAGGAAGTAGATTGGAATCTCAACCGGAGACTGACACTGTACTGGAACAAAAATCATAGAGAAAGCATCTGCACCCGAAGAAGGTCGCAGAGGTGTTTTCGAGCATGGGACTGAAACGAGCAAGCGCGTATGGACAGAACTTGAGTCCGCGCATTTGTTGGTAGCTATAAGGTACAAGGTGAA
>JAKAXI010000046.1 GCA_021816665.1 Bacillota bacterium
GAGCGGGTATCGTAGCACAAATCGGTGGAGTGGCTTTTGAACCTGAGCGGCCTTTCGTGGCACCTCGCGATCTCGACATTCATAGCGGCACTGGGCAGCTTATCGCGCGAATTTGTGGGGGGTGACGCCGGATTAAGCAGCCGACAACCGCCAATCAGTGCCGGACAAACATACGATCGGGCCTTTCCGAACCCATACGCCGCCCTGGACAGCTTATTGACCGCCTACGCGGGGCAAAGTCGTCGAATAAGCGGTTGTGGGCCGCTATCAGCGCTCGACCACACGCCACACGCCACACGCCACACGCCACACGCCACACGCCACACGCCACACGCCACACGCCACACGCCACACGCCACACGCCACACGCCACACGCGACTGGCTGCCCGAGTGGCCCGGCAGGTATGGATTAGACGTGCCAAGGGCCAGTTGTAGCCGCATAAGTATCCACCACTGATAGGTTCATTCGGCCACAGTCTTCAGGGCGGCCCGGAATGCCCGGGGAATGGCTGTCTCAAAGCGAAGCGTCTTCCCCGACACGGGGTGCTGAAACGACAGGACGCGGGCGTGCAAGCCGAGCCTCCCGAGTGGGTTCGCCTTCGCGCCGTAGCGCTTATCGCCGACCACGCTGTGTCCGATGCTCTGCATATGAACTCTGATTTGGTTCTTTCTGCCCGTCTCCAGTCGCACTTCGAGGAGCGACAGCCCCGCCCCGCGTTCAAGCACCCGGTAGTGCGTCACAGCGTGTACCCCATCCCCTGCCCGGCAGACGTACATCGTCATCGTCTTGCTCTCTTTTAACCAGGTGTCGATCGTACCTGCGTCGTCTTTGACGCGTCCTTGGACGAGGGCTACATACGCGCGTTCGATCACGGCCTCTTCCCAACGTTCCTGCAACTGGTTCTTCACCTCAGGTGACTTGGCGAACAACATCAGGCCGGAGGTGTCGCGATCGAGACGGTGAACAATAAATACGCGGTCGCGATGGTTCCGCTGCTTCACGTGGTCAGTCAACAAGTGGTAGGCTGTGCGTTCCTTTTCATCGTCCGTGGCGATGGAGAGCAGTCCCGGCGGCTTGTCGATCACGATGATTGCGTCGTCCTCGTAAACAATCTTCATCCCAGCCGTGATCTGCCGCTGCTCGATGGCTCCCGTACTCAAAATCTGTACCTCATCGCCGGGTTTCAGTCCATGGTCGTGCCGCGTGACAACTTTACCACCGACGACTACCTGTCCACGCGTCAGCAGGGCTTTCACCTTGTTGCGGCCGCGGCTCGGATACTTTTCCAGTAAGTACGGCAACAGCTGTGTGTTTTCTTCCACTGTGAACTGGTTCTGCTTGTCCAGCGTTCATTCCACCTTTAGAGACGAATGTCGTCTATTTCTATTTTACCCGCCGTACACGGTCGCCAACTCCGCGAGTTGCTTGATCGTGTTCCAGTTGCGCGTTGTGGCGACAGTCCGGAGTTTGTTGAGTCCTTGCGCTCGCTTCGAGTCGACAGTGCTTTGCCTCAAGTGCATATAGACTGTGCGTCCGACCACGGTAAACTCATCCTGTAAGGCATCGATCGACCTCCACTCGTCGACCGCCTCGGTTGTCGGCATATCGCGAAGGAGTGTCACCTGCAGGCTCTCTCCATCGCGCACGGCGTCAGGGTCGTAGGGACAGCTTGCGACAATCGCATGCCATTCGTCACGCGAACGGACAATCGCAGTCGTCCTCACTCCAAATACAGCGCCCATCCACTCTTCAATCTGCGTTTCTAGCACCTCCGGGCCTTCTGCTGACTGAAACAGCACGTTGCCACTTTGAATGTACGTCTGTACAGTACCCAGCCCCTTTGCCGCCAGCAAGTCCCGAAGGTCCGCCATGCGGACCTTCCCGTGGCCTCCGACGTTGATGCCGCGCAAGAGTGCAATATAAACGGTCTTTGTCCCAGCGCCCGTTTCGCCCATAAACTCAACCGCCTCTTCCCTGTTAGAATCCTAGCATAGGAAGTTCCCAGTAGTGCACTCGGCCGATCATGGACTACCGCCGATGACTAGCATCAGAAGTCCGAAGCCTGCGGTGACCCACATACCCCAGTGACCGCCAAAACCCGTGCAAATGTCAGGTGAAACGACACAGGTACACACCTTCTTCACTTTCAATCCTTGTGCACATGTCTCCACGTCCATCTTGGCATAATTCGGTACGAATGCAACGGGCGCTCGATATCCTGGTCAACAACGCCGGGATCATGGACAAAATGACCCCAGTGGGAGATCTGTCAGACGGACTGTGGGAGCGCGGTTGGGCCTCGACACCCGGCCGTGCCTTTTGGGCGCACTCGTTCTTTATGATGTCAGCTGAACTAATTTGAAGGGAGATTGAATTATTTCGCGAACTCATTCGTACTACAAAAAGTCTGAGGTGACCTTGTGGAAGTCCCGCACCGAAATGCTCAGGCAAGGCGCGTTCTACTCGGCATCCTGACGCTTGGCGGGAACGGTCTGATTCTAAATTCGCTCCTCCACCTGTTCTCGTTAAGTGCCGGGCCCAAGTTCATCCTGTTCCTGTTTATTATGGTGCTGTTCGCCGGTACATCGAGGTTGTCGATCCCGTTGCCAAGCGGCGCAAACTGGCGGCCTGGCCTTCTGTTATTGATGCCCGCCATGTTCGTACTACCGACCTGGCAAGTTCCGCTCGTAGGCATTCCAGGGCTGATTCTGCTGGCTCCAAAAGGCCAGTGGAAATGGACTCGCTACCCGCGAACGTTTGCGCACGTCGCGCTTGGCCTGTCTGCCGGTTCCCTGGTCTTCCACCTGGGGCTGACTCTTCGTCTATTCGAGTCTCATCACGTGCTCGGCCACACAATGACAGCTGCAGGACTGGCGCTCCTGACTCACCTTGTCGTCAACCGCGTGCTGTCCGCACTCATTGTGGCAACCAGACAGCAACGGTCGTTTACACTGCAGCTGCGCTTGGTGGCGGGCGAACTGCACTGGGGCTACTTCGCTTCGTATATGGTCATACTTTCTACTTTCGTAGTTTCTATGACACACCTGTGGTGGGCGCTCGTGCTGAACGCCAGCATTCAACTTGGCCTCTACAAAATGATGTCGTACTATCAGATGCTCCAAGAGAGTGAACAGCGCTATCGGTCTCTGAAAGAGCACCACCCGGACGGGATTTGTTCGCTCGATCTGCGAGGCAATTTTGTCACGCAAAACCCTGCATTTCGGAAACTCCTGGGGTATTCGGATGGTGTACTGTTTGGCAAGAACATCGTGGACCTGATCGACCGCACAGACGCTACCGCGGAGGGCGCCTGCCGCGTACTTCTGTCCGGCGACGTGGACGGAGAAGTGCTGCTCTCGCTGCGCCACTACGAAGGGATGACTGTCGAAGTAAATTGTACGAGCGTCCCCATTGTCGTGGAAGGGCGCCGCGCAGGCTTGTACCTGATCGTCAAAGATGTCGCTCTGCAACGGCGAGCAGAAGAACTGGTTGTACAGACGGAGAAGATGACGATTGTCGGCCAACTCGCCGCAGGCGTTGCGCACGAGATCCGCAATCCACTCACGTCGCTGAAAGGTTTTGTTCAGTTAATGCGGTCCTCCGGCGTGCCAGAAGCTCAGCAGCGCTACCTCAACATCATGGAAGATGAACTTGACCGCATCGAAGTCGTCGCAGGTGAGTTTCTGATGTTGGCGCGACCTCACGCAGTGCACATAGCCCGTGTAGACCTGCGCACCACTGTGCGTGACGTTGCAGCGCTGTTGACGACTTTGGCGACGATGCGCGGCATCCAGATCCAAACGGAATACTGCGGGGACGTTCCGCCGCTCGAATGCGACGAAAACCAACTCAAGCAAGTGCTCATCAACGTGGCCAAAAACGGGATCGAGGCGATGGATGCTGGGACCCTGACCATTCGCCTGAGCAGCAACCAGACCTGCGTTTGGATTGAAGTTGAAGACGAGGGTGTCGGCATCCCGGAAGACGCTTTGCCAAAGCTAGGTTCACCATTCTACACCACCAAGCCGCAGGGGACGGGCCTGGGGCTGACAGTCAGCCAGAAAATCATCGCGTCGTACAACGGAGATATGCAAATTCAAAGTCGCGCCGGACGCGGTACAACCGTGACCATCTCCCTGCCCGCACCTGTCTCAGACAACTTGCCCGTGCTCGCGGACGTGTAGTTAAGAGTGGTTAAGAGGATGACGAGGGACGTTGTTCTGCAATTCACAGTTGCAAACTCATCTGTTCTCTGCACCGAGCGTGTGCCAACCCGTCTGTGGGTCGAGAACTGCAAACCGGAGCCAACCCAAAGAAATCTTCTGGTGGAAATCTGGTAGACCGTCGAGCACTTGGCGCACATGAGTGAGCGGCGCCTCGACGACAATCAGCAGGCGCAGCGGCGCGTGATACGGAACTCCATCGGCCGACATGACACTCTGCACTGGCAAACCGGTCAACAGGTCACTGCCATTGCCTTGCATCACACCAATCCCGGACGTCACCGTCTGCGTCGTCTTGTCCCCACTCCCGTAAGCACTCGCTGCGACAGTCGACGCATAGTATTGCAGGTTGATCCACTGCGCGACAACGCCCGGTCCGGCGAGAATACCCGCGAGAATCTGTCCGTCTTTGTCCTGTCCCCAATCGTAGCTGTGCAAAAATGCCCGCCCGTGCAAGTCCAATCCCTTCGTCAAGTCGCGCCGCCCGATCACGAAAGCCGCGTTTCGGGCCAACCCCCACTCTGGACGCGTTTCGCTCCAGTCATAGGCGTGCCGGGCTGTGCGCAGGTCCCGACCGTGGTTGCCGAGGTCCGCACTTGGCAGATACGCTAGGCGCTCAGCCGTTACGTCCTCAGACACTGCTGGCACAGCACGTTGCACGGTTTCGAGAGCCGCTTGGGCCATTGGACTGAGGAGCGGTTTGTCGTCGAGAAAGCGGAGTTCGTCAGTCGTCGTAATGTGTTCCATGGCGGCGAACACGGTCGTCTCCGGGATTCTGACTCCACGCTCAGCCAGTCCTGCTCTTACATCCGGATCGTTACAAATAGCGCTGAAGACCTTGGCGTTTGCGGCACCAGAGGCACCGCCGCAGGCACCGCAGTCGAGCGCCGAAGCGTACGGGTTGTTTGCGCTCTGGCTGCCGTGTCCACAGACGACAACGAGCGGTGCAAAGTGGTCGGTCAGCCCGATCGAGCGCAGAGTGGCGTGCACGTAGTCAATCTGGTCTGCCAGCGGGATCCCGACCGTGAGACCGTTCGCTGGCTTATCAGCCGTCTGCTCTGTTGGGGCAGACTGAGGTTTCACCTGCCAGCCGTTGTCCGCACCACCAGGCATGAGGTTGCGAATCTGGTTCATGAGCGAACCTGTGCTACCAGGCAGAACGCTGCGAGCGAGTGCCGACAAGCCAAGCCAAACCCCGCTAACTTCCGGCAGCGCCAAACTGGCAAACGAATCGCCTTTCACGCGCTTGAACGCCTGGCGGAGTGGGTCGAGAGCGGCAAAGGGGGTCACGTGATCCGCTACATCTTGCGGGTCAACAGGCCGCCGAACGATATGCCTGGGTTTGGCGATGACCGGTAGAGCAGGATGCATGTGCGTTCCCACCGCGTCCTGCAACGCGATCGGCAGTCCAAAGAAACCTGCCACGCCGAAAGTTTCAAAAAGTCCACTCTGCTCCAGACGGCGGCGAATTGGTTCAGACCGCACATCGATGCAGAACAGAAATTGTGCCTCCGGAACAGGGGACACCGCTCCCCTCTCGCCACTTGCGTCGAGCGCGGGACGCTCCGAATTGCAGAGCGTTTCGTGCAGACGAGCGCTATACGTGTCTTCCCACGCCTCCAAGTAGAGACGGCGCACCGTAAAGTCGTCAAATCTCCGAGCAAACTGAAGCCGCGCAGTTTGTTCACGCTGTGGCATGCCATCCCACGCCTCGATCGGCGTACCTCCCCAAACCTCCCATGCCACCAGGCAATCTACCAGGTCCAGTAAGCCTGACAAGTCCTCGCCTGGCATTCTGCCGCGCGACAGCGGCAAGTGAGGTGCGACGAGTGCCCACTCCAAGGAAAGGCGGACTGCCATGTAATCGAACAGCAGGTTCGCGTCGCTCGCCTCATTCGCCGCCCGCCAGCGAATCATCCCCGCCCACCCTGGCAGCCGCAACAGACTGTCGCGCAGGTACGTCACGGCATCAACCTGCGTGACGTCGAGCAGGCGCAATGCCTGTGACAGGGCAAGCTCTGCATCCTCGGGCCAGTCTTGGAGCCGGCGGCGAACGCTGCGCGGAAGGGCGGGATCGACTGTGACCAACTGCCTCCACGCCCGATAAAAACCGCGCTCCTTGTGCGGCATCGACCATCCAGACTGCCCTTCGTCGAGATAGAGTTTGCACCACTTGGTCACGTGGTAGTTGAGATCCCGGCCATACGAACCACGACCGAGTTGCTCTAACTGAGTGCTCCGCGCCACAATCGGCGTATGGTCATCCAGTGCGAGACGGCGGAGGTCACGCGCCGTTCGCTCCACTTCGGGGTCGCTGCGCCTTGTCGCAGGCAGCGGTGAGAGTTTGAGCGCGCCGTTGCAATACACCTCGGTCACATCGCGTGGCAATCTCGCCTCGACGCGGTCCAGCCAGTCTGCCAAGCGGCGTTCGAGCAAAACGGGGTCAATCTCACCTGCCAGGAACGCACTTTGCAGGACTTCCGCACTCGGATACAGGTCAATCCCGTGCTCCCTCTGCAATTCCTCCGCGACCTTCTCGAACGCTTGGTTCTCCAGCCCATACCAAGGCGACCTTGCGGCAAACGCCGTGATCGGCCAAAGTGGCGCAACTGCTCGCTCTGCTTCTCGAAGTGCATGCTCGAGGTTCGATGTCGGCAGGTGTTTCGATTCGGTTTGGCTGTGTTGAATTTGCGTGTTAGACGACGTCATGTACGTTCACTCTCCGTTCCCGCACCTGTTGCGACGGTCTGTTCGACGGTTTCGGCTCCGGCTCGGCGGCAAGCGCACGCACTGCTACGAAGACAGAACGACTGGGTTCGCCGAGCCACACCAGCCACAGATACAACCGTGCCGCGACAACTCCCGGGGCAAACCGTCGCAGAAGCGCAAGGCCGAAAGTCGATCCGACGGCTACGCCGAGAAACACCGCCGTCATGACCTGTGCGCCTGGATGAAGCACAGTGCTCGACACCCCGCGGCGCAACAAGTCCGTGATCCCGACTTGCACGAGCATGAACACCGCCAACACCGCAGCCGTGAGGCCAAGCGCAATCAGGCGAATGCTTGTTTGGCGAGCGACAGTGGCAATCTGCCGCAGGGCCAAGGCGACGCTCCAGGCAAGTAGCGCTGCACTGAGGATGCGGTCACTGTGCAGCCCCGTCAGTGCTACGTAGATAACACCAAATGCCGCTCCGCCAAGGACAGAGAAGGTAAACGACAGCAGTTGCGACGACTCCGGTTTGTCGGTGCCCACGGCCATCGCTTTCGAACCGGTTTTGGCCAGAGGTTTCGTCACTGCTGACCCGGATTGCAGGAACAAAGTAGACTTGAAAAACCCGTGCAAAATGAGGTGAATAATGGCCGCTGTATACGCTCCAATTGCGCACTGCAGCAACATGAACCCCATCTGGGCGATGGTCGAACCGATCAACTGGCGCTTGTAATCGGCGTGCACCAGCGCCACACCGGCACCACGCAAGATGGAAAGCACGGCTACCGCGAACAGGAGCCAGACTGCCCAGCCGCTGTGAAAGGCTGGCGAGAAACGGGCCAGCAAGATGCCGCCCATGTTCACAAAACCGGCATGCATCACAGCCGAGACCGGCGTCGGCGCGGCGACGCTGTCCAGCAGCCAGCGCGAAAACGGCCACTGAGCAGCCGGGGCAATAGCCGCCGCCACAAGCAAGCCGTCGAACACGAACGAAGAACTCAGCGGCAGGTGCGCGTGACTGAGCGCCTGGAACGCTACAGTCAGCGACCACGTGTGCGTCGCCGAGTGCAGCCAGACCGCGACCGCGATGAGCGCCGCGGCCCCGACCCCGAGCGTCACGAGCGTCTCCCGGCTGGCAACCACCGCATCCCGTCCTCGGTTGGTGAGCCGCTGCAACAGGGATAATCCAACCACTGCCGCCGTCCACCCGACAACCAGCCAGCGCAGGTCATTCACCAACCAAAGCTCGGCGAGCACGTCGAGGACGATGGTCAAAGCCAAGAAATATTTGCGGTACGCGGCACTTCCAAGCAGGTATCGGACCGAAAACTTCTCCACCACCAGCGCAAGCAGTGTCACATACACAGCGAAGACCCAGCCGAGTCGGTTTGTGGCCCAAGGTCCGATATGCGCATGTCCGGCAGCCATGCTGAGGCTGACGACAGCGATGACAAACGGGATCGCAAAGAGGTTCGCATGCACCCGGATGTACCGCAGCGGCACGCGATCTGTCAGGAACAGCAGTCCGCTCACGGCTGTAAGGCCAAGCGAAGCCAAGTATGCGATAAGGAAGACTGATGCGCTCACCGCGGTCGACTCTCCTCTCTACTCCCAAACTGGTCCGTATCGGTCCGAACACGGGGTGAACCCCGTTCAGGCAAGTTGGTGGCCCAAGTTGGTGACTCGACAACTAAATCTGCTCGCAAACACCTTCGGCCGGACGGTAAACAAATCCGGAGACCCGTACCGAGTCGGGCAGCAGGGGGTGGTCCGAAATTACCTGAACCGTTTGCTTGACCCGCTGGCGGATGTCGCCCGTGCCGAACCACTCATCGGGATCGACATTCAAGACGTGTTGCATTAGGTACTGAGCGGCCTCTGCAGCGGGCGATTCGCTGAGCTGGCTTCTGAACACAGGCTGTGACAAGGCAGTACTCCTGTCGTAGCCCACAACCACTACCTCCACCGCGCCCGAAGTATAGGCGACACTTGCCACGATGCTTCTCATCAAGGAGCCGTAGGCGTCCCAGATCCAAGCGTCTGCGCAGCGCAACACCTCAAGGCGCACTTTGCCAGGTTTCACTTCGAGGTGGCCTGACTCCACAGGGCCTGACTTCACTTCAACGTTTCCGGACTCCACAGGGCCAGGCTTCACTTGAACGTTGCCGCTTTGAGCGCCTGAGGAAACGAGCTCTTGGACGGCGTTCTCAAACCCTTCATCGTCCGCAATATCTTGAATCAGAATCACTGTGCCACTGGCGACCTTAGCGTCGGTGCGTAAAATTTGAGTCGTCAAGTCATCCGTCTCCCTTCCCGCATGGACTGCCGTTCAACCGCCGAGGGTCGAGGCTACAAAAAACCGGAGCGCAGTGTGCCAGGTTGGCACTTGCCTCCGGTTTGTGTCGGGCTCCCCTTACCAGGGGTTCCCACTCACCTACCTCAGAATAACTATCCAGAACTCGGTGAAAAACTGTCAGAACTAGGCGATTTCCCGGTCCAGCATAAACACCATCACGCGCTCTCCTGTGCGGGTGCTGACGTCGGTGAAAAAACTCTGGACTGTAGCGCCCGTAATCTCGCCCATCAAGGCGTTCAACTGCGTGATCCCGGACTCCACAAGGTCTTGCCTCAATCGTTTTACGGACAGAAGCCCTTCCCTCGTTTTCGCCAGTTCCTGCTCCGCGGGGGTAAGAACTCCGTGCAGAACGACGATCACCATGTTGCGCAACAAGTCGGTTTTTACTAACACAGACCCGCGCCCGAGGAATTCTTTCTCCCACTGGGTGAGCGATTTGCTGATGCGGTCTTCGATTGCTCCCTTCGGCACAGGTCCACCTCCATACATAAAAAAATCGGTATACCTCCGCCACGTCGTGGCGAGGACACCGATGTATCTGCGTCAGCCTCGCGAATTGTCAAGTTCAGCGCCTCTCACACAGACTTCAAATCTGTAATGCCAGACAGCCTGGATGGACAAATCGCGATTCCCCAGATCCTTCGGTATATCGTTATGTATAAGACTACCGAACGAAACGGCGTAGTGTCAAGAGATGTGAGCGGACACGCCTTGTGAGTCGCACGTCGGCGCAGACCAATACTCCGGGGTCACGCTGCAACGCACCTGCTTCGGGTACAAGCTTGGTGAGGTGAGGTGAGGCACCCCGCCGCGTAGCGTCAAAATGGCGCAACAGCTGTCATAACGCCATTCTGGCGCTATCCGCCTGCGAGATCCTGTGGAATT
>JAKAXI010000047.1 GCA_021816665.1 Bacillota bacterium
TTCGAGAAATGTCTGGTGAAATTGTCGACACTCTGTCACAGACGCGCAGAACTGCCCTGGAGTTTCTCGCATCTCAACAAGAACCGGCAGAGTTCATGCCTGACAAAGAAATTCATACTTTCGTCTACCCTCGAGTCGATGCTGAAGTCGTCCTCAAATCGCTGTCTTTGGAAAAAGAGCCGGTGTTGGAAGGTTGTTTGATAGGGATTAAAGGCCAGTATCTACTGTTTCCTCACGGTGTGTTTAACGTCAAGAAGCACGCGGGACTGCACGTAGAGATAGTGACCGAGGAGAGCGGTACCGAGGAAGCATCAGCCACCCTGTCCTAATTCTGAGGATAGCCGCTCTCGAACTACGTTCAGCAAATCAGTGAGGTGCGGTTCGGTGACGACCGCACCGTCAAGCATGACGTAAGGCTGACGCACGCAGAGATCACACTCTGAAAGGCAACTGTTTTCCAGCACAGACAAACCAGGGATTTCCTCTTCCAAATTGAACAGTTCTGTCGTACACGCTGCGTTCGCGTCACAAACTTCGATCAGTGCCCACCCGACATACACACTTTAGGCCTCCCGCGAAAATCACTCCTGACTAGTGTAGCACCTGGCATTCCATCCGATCCAACCGGTGCAGCACATGTCATAAGCCCGATCCGGTTAGACTACCCCCTGAAAAGGGGGGCGACCGATGTCTTGGGTGTACGAGGCGCAGTTGTACGACTCGAAATCAGTCGCTGCGTACGTGGCCATGTGCGTTCGAGATGACCGCCTCTTACGAGGTGATGGACCAGTTAAAGTGCAGGTGTTTAGGACCAGACGAGGCAACTATGGTGTTCGGTACCGAGCCCAGGAACCGTTATCGCGAGAGGTGACCTGACACCGCGTCTCAAGTGCGCTACAATAGCAAGCGAGGTTGTGTGTGCACGAAAGGGGCAGGTGGAGATGGCATCATCGTCGATGAGCATCAAGTGGTGCAAGAAGAACCTCGAACACTATTCGCAAAGTGTGTACGACATGTTGCACGAGGAATTCCCGGACGTGGAAATGGAGATCGTTGACTGCGTTGATCACTGCGGCTTATGTACGGACGTCCCGTTTGCCATGCGAAATAATGCAGTAGTGGGCGCGCGTGACCCGCGAGGATTGTACATGAAGTTGCGGCAAGGCATGGAATTTATGAACAAGACACCGCTCCCCGGTACGTATGGGGCTGTTGTGACGGCAGGAGCGGACTCAGGAGACAAGTAAACCGCACCCGTCGGGCCTTCTCGCATATACAGTCTAAGGCTGTCTCAAGAGGCGTATAGAGTCTCCCGGACAGCCTTATTTGCTGATCGCGCATTCGTTCAATTTTTCCAACAGCCGGAGTACTGGGCAAACGTGGATTGTGCTCAGGTCACCTCACTTTCGTCTAGTTTGACGAATATGATTAAGCACTTGAAAGGACCCAACAGTGGCGAGGTGAACCCGACATGGCACAACCTGCAAAGCGCGCGACTCCGGGCCAGCGCAACCGCAAGACGGGTCGCCTTGGTACGGTGCGTTTACCTGATTTTGCCGATCTCGTCGAACGATATAAGAAGGCGGTTGTCGGCATTGAAGTCGTCCAAGACCAAGCTGGCAGCCGCGTATTTTCATTTTCTATGCCCTGGGACCGCATGGGGAGTCCAGCGGCTCGCAGCGTAAACATCGGAACAGGTTTTATCTTTGACGACCGTGGTTACATCCTTACTAATGAGCACGTAGTTCACGGCGCTTCACAAGTCATGATGCGCATCTACGGCCGAAAACGTCCAGTCCAGGCCAGAATTGTCGGCACAGACTACGTGCATGACATTGCCGTCTTACGGGCTGAAGTTGCTGTACCTAAAGCAAAATTGGCGATTGCACGGGCAGACCGTGTGCGCGTGGGAGAATGGGTCGTTGCTATTGGCTCGCCGCTAGGCCTTGACCACACGGTGACAGTCGGGATCATCAGCAGCAAAGATCGGCCGATGCAGATCGGTGACCGCGAGTACCCAAACCTGCTGCAGACGGACGCAGCGATCAACCGCGGAAACAGCGGCGGACCGCTCATCAACCTGCGCGGCGAAGTCGTAGGGATGAACACGGCTGTCAGTCAAAGTTCCCAAGGCATCGGCTTCGCGATCGCGGCAAATGTGCTTCGGGACGCTGTCACCCGCATCCTCTGACGAAACGTCTCGTGTTCAGTGGGTTACGGTTGTAACACGGGTTTCAAAAAGAACAAGTGCCGGGGATTCTGATCATACAATGCGCGAAGAATATCTGGGATGGAGGAAGACTCTGTCCACCCCTGCCGAGTCATATCCCCGGTCACATCTTCTAATCGAAAACCGTGATCTCTGTAGCGCACACCTTTTAGTAGTTCCGCGATCGGAAACTTGTGAATCGCTTGGCGGAACAGATTGTGACTCGACTTCGCACAGTGTACGACAAATTGTTCACGTTCCATGATGACAACAACCCCTGCAGGAACAAACAAATAGTCCCCTGGCTCTTCCACAGAAAGCACGTACACACCCCGCAGTTGAAGTTCCACGCGACGACATCCTTTCACGAGTCATGAGGTCAGTGTAGGACATGAACGGCAGGTTTGATTCTACCGCACACATTCCCGCTTGGTCGAGCGCCACGTCAGGGCAACTGGCATACCATGACGAAAGAAAAGGGAGGTGCGCGGATGGATTATCAGGATGTTCTGGCGGAAGTCGGCGCGGGCAGCGCACATCCAGGTGGCATGCAAAGTACGCGCATCTGGATGAAGTCGCTAAACATTGGACCGATGAGCCGTGTACTCGAGGTAGGCTGCGGAACCGGCAGAACGTTGCTTGAACTTGAACGGAAATTTGGGTGTAGCGTAACCGGTGTAGACATTCGCAGCGTCATGGTTGAAAAGGCTCGTCGCCGAGCAAAAGAGATGGGGCAAACCGCTCGATTTATCAAGGCAAATGTCGAAGCTCTGCCATTTCCCGACGGCGAATTTGATTTGATCGTTTCGGAATCGGTCCATGTCTTTTGTGATCCCGATGTTTCGCTCTCGGAGTGCCGCAGGGTACTGTGCGCGGGTGGCCAGATGGTCGACGTGGAAATGGTCGTACTCGAACCTGTCACGGAAGCGTGGCGGCGAGACGTGCAGAACACCTATGGAGTGAGACAGGTTCCTGATCTCGCAGGATGGAAACAACTGTACAGTGGAGCGGGTTTTCACAACGTACAGACTCTCACCATGCGTCGAGTTGTCCCTGATCAAGCGATGGTTGCAGAACAACAAGACCCTGACCCGATCGATTTGTCGTCCAAGGGCGCGTACCAAAAAACCCAAGTACTGTCGACACTTGAGGCAAACGCAAAATGGCTGGAGCGCAACCATCACTCAATGGGGTATGCAATCTTTCTGCTTGAGGCATAGAAGGCGTGAGCACGGGTACCGTAACTAGGCACGTGAATTTCACAATCAAGGAGGCGCAACCGAGGTGCCACAGGAGCAGGAACGTCGGTTTGAGTCGATGAGAACACTTGCTGAAGAAGCCGAGGCTGCCATCTCTGCTATTCAAGATACCGCACAGACGCACCTCCAAGAGGTCGACAATGACTCTTCCGCACAAGCAGAGTCACTGCAGCGGATCTCCCAGTCTGCGGGAACGGCGGTTGAAGCACTCCGTGAAATCGCGGAACTCGCCCGTCGATCACGGTCTTATCAAGCTCAGGTCCATCAAGAGCACAGCTCAGACCGCCCGCAGTAGAACGAAAGTCGCAGTGACGACAGCGGTTCACCCGAGGGTGCACTGATAGACACACCCTCGGGTTCACCCCAGCATCAGGGGTTCAAAACCGAGGTAGTCTGCACTGACGAGTCGATACTCTACGCCGTTTTTCAGACCCTCAAAGGCGAAACGCTGTGCGGGGCCATGTAGATGACCGTATACGCATGTGACGGCGCCAAACTCCTCCAGTAACTCCGTAAAGCCCGTATCGCCGGCTGAGACATCCGTAGGTGGGTAGTGCATCATCACCAGTTTGGGCAGACCAATGCGGTCTGCCGCTTCAAGCGACAGACGCAGGCGTTGAATTTCCCGGTGGTATACCACCTCGTCTTCTGCACTGAAGCGCGGGTGGCTCGGCAGTAACCAGCCACGGCTCCCACACACAGCCCATTCCTCTACGGCGAATGCGTCGTTCTGAAGCGCCGACATCCCGTCAACCAGCGCACTGCGCACTCGTCCGATACTCGCCCACCAGTAGTCATGATTGCCCCGCAACAGCACTTTGCGACCTGGGAGCGCGGCAATCCAAGCCAGGTCAGGCAGAGCTTCTTGAAGTGACATCGCCCATGAGATATCGCCAGGAATCAGCACCGTGTCCTGCGCTCTTACCCGTTCTGTCCACAACGCGCGAATCCGATCTGCGTGATGATTCCAAATCGAACCGAAGATATCCATCGGCTTGTCCACCGCGTGCCCTAAATGAAGGTCAGCGAGTGCAAATAGAGCCATATCGGTACCCCTTTCCGAAAGCCATCATAGCACGCTGGCGCACCGCGGAAAAACCAGCCGATAGTGATAACCCTTCACCTGTACGTCATGGCCTGCTGCGCCTCCAAAGTGCACACTGACATGGGAGGGTAAACGTCCATGCTCACTAACGAACAGAACGCAGTCGTATATCAGCCCCCACAAAACACGGTTGTCTTCGCTGCACCCGGGAGTGGAAAGACGACAGTTTTGACGGAGCACATCGCCCATCAGGTTCGCTCTGGCCGCATCGCTGCTAGACACGTGCTAGCGCTAACTTTTACCCATCAGTCCGCAAAGGACATGCAGTCAAGAATGGGGACAAAGCAGTTACTTGGCGCGGAACACCTGCAGGCGCTTCGCCTAGGCACGTTCCATGCACAAGCGTTTCGCATGTTGCTCAAAAAACGTCCGAATATCCCGGTACTGCTCAGTCCAGTGGAGCAATTTCAGCTTATGCAAAGGGCGGGTCGATCGGTCGGAAAAGGGGACACAGCGAGCACTCGTCGATTTTTGCTCGCCCATAGTCGTGCTCAGTCTGTATGGCCGCTGCAACTTCCGGAGAAGGAACCGCTGCGACGTGTTCTCTCTCGCTACCAGCAACTGAAGGTGCGTCACCACCGCTGGGACTTTGACGACATTCTGCACGAGTTCCTGCTCGAACTTGAGACAAACAGAACTCTGGTGGATTGGGTAGACTACTTGCTGATTGACGAATACCAGGACACAAACCCGTTGCAGTGGGTTGTTGTTCACGCCATTGCACATGCCGCCCATTGTCCAGTGTTCGTTGTGGGCGATGACGATCAGTCCATTTATGGATTCCGAGGGGCGTCACCTAAAGGGCTGCTGACGTTCGCGACTGACTATCCGGAAGTATCGACGCGTGTCCTCAGCACCAACTTCCGCTCCACAACTCGAATCGTCACGTCCGCTGTGACGCTGATCGAGCACAACAAGGAACGTCATTCCAAGGTGATCAAAATCAACGACGAGCGGCCGGGCGTGTGCCGTGCGTACATGTGGACAAGCGAAGAAGAAGAAGCTGTGGCAGTGCACCAATTTATCCAAGCGACCTGGACAGAAGACCCGAAATTGAAGGTAGCAGTTCTCAGCCGTACCAGACGTCAACTGGCCTACTGTTGGACATTGTTTTCGAACGACTCACAACGTCCGCAATTTCGCACATTTCACGACGCAAAGGGGAAGGAGTGGGATGTTGTTCACATCATCGGAGCAGTCCTAGACAATCCCTACTTAGCAGCCGAGAACGGGACCGACACGGTTCCTGCAAGTGAGGAGGAGCGCCGACTGTTTTACGTAGCGATGACACGGGCGAAATCAGAGTTGATGATTCACGTTCCGGCAAAAATGAACCACAGTCAGCAAAAGCCCACTCCATACTTGCACGAGGCTGGGATTGCTCTCACGCACTCTGTCATGAAGCATCGACGGTTGCGCAAAAGGAATTCTAATCGGACGTAGAGCAATCCGCTGAACTTATGATATACTCATCGATAATGCTATGCGGGTGTGGCGGAATTGGCAGACGCACCAGATTTAGGTTCTGGCGGGCAACCGTGGGGGTTCGAGTCCCTTCACCCGCACCATCATCGGGCTGCCGCTTGCGAAATGCAACCGGACAGCCTTATTGTTCTGCATGATGTGATGAAGAGTCGTTCATGCCTTTTGGCAAAAGGAGTGCGCGAGATGACCGCGACAATTTATGACGTTGCTCGAGAAGCAAAAGTCTCCATGGCGACTGTATCGCGGGTACTGAACGGTACGGCCGTTGTGAGAGAAGACACTAAACAGCGTGTCCTCGACGCCATTGCCCGACTAAGTTACCGACCGAACGCGGTGGCGCGTGGGTTGGCCAGTAAACGCACACGGACGATCGGTGTGATTGTTCCTGATGTATCGGCAGCTTTCGTGGCTGAAGTGGTTCGCGGGATTGAAGACGTGGCAACCATGTACGACTACCACATCATTCTCAGCAACTCAGACGCCCAAGTACAACGCGAAGTCGACCTAGTAGGCACCATGTGGGAGAAACAAGTTGACGGTCTTGTGTACATGACAAACCGCCTGCAAAAAGAACACGTGGACGCCTTTGAACAAGCACAGATCCCCGTAGTTCTGTGCGCTACGGAAGACCCAGAGCGGCGCATTCCGTCCGTGAATGTGGACAACCAACTCGCTGGTCGCGATGCCGCAACATACCTCTTGGAACGTGGCTGTAAACGCATTGCTTACATTACGACAACGCCTGGTTTCTCTGTGCTCGCCGACCTGCGCGGGCAGGGTGTTGCATCTTGTTTATCAGAGCCTTTCCTGCAGGTGGACGCCAAGCATGGGCAGTACGAAACGGCACTTCCGTTGATCCAGGCGTTTTTGCGTGAGCACGAGGTCGACGGTTTGGTGACCGCGACAGACGAACTTGGACTCGCCGCGATTCACGCAGTGCAGGACGTAGGTAAATCCGTTCCAAACGACATCAAGGTCATGGCTTTCGACAATACCCGACTCGCTGTTATGGTCCGGCCTGAGATGACGGTAGTGGCACAGCCAATGTACGACTTCGGGGCAGTCTCTATGCGTCTGTTGACAAAGTTTTTGCAAGATGAACCCGTAGAGACGTACACGGTCGTGTTGCCACACAACATCGTCGAACGGTCCTCCACTTGACGGTTCAGACACTGTGGCGTCGCGCAAACCCATGTCAGAGACGTGGAATTCCAGAATATGAGGTGAGCCGGCGTGATTGATTCGTGGGATGAGTGGGCAGAGTCCGCTAAGGCGGACATGGTCAGTTCTCTACAGTCGCTGTTGCAGATTCCAAGTGTCAAAGAACCTGCCGAGGCGGGACAGCCGTTTGGACCTGGGCCCGCCAAAGCGCTTCAGTATATGTTGGAGATGGCCAGTCGCGAAGGTTTTGTAGTGAAAAACGTGGACGGCTATGCTGGACACATTGAATTCGGCGAAGGTGAAGAGTACATCGGCGTATTGGCACACCTCGACGTTGTTCCGACAGGGGCAGGTTGGACGTACCCGCCTTTCGCAGCGGAAATCCACGACGGCAAGGTATATGCGCGAGGTGCCATCGACGACAAGGGGCCTGCGATGAGCGCGCTCTGGGCACTCGTGGGACTCCGCCGCCTCGGATATCAACCCAAGCGGAAAATCCGGTTAATCCTCGGCCTCGATGAAGAGAGCGATTGGAAATGCATGTCACACTATTTTTCCAAGGAACCTGCGCCGCTTGGTGGATTTACGCCTGACGGTGACTTTCCGTTAATCTACGCTGAAAAGGGCGTTGTCACCATTCGGATTGAGGTAAAGGCGGATGTGGACTCGATGAGCCCATACGTGGTTGCTTTCGAAGGTGGACAGCGAACAAACATGGTCCCCGATCAAGCTTACGCAGTCGTCGAGTGTCACTCAGAGACAGCGGCAAGCGAATGGCAGCATCGGGCCTACAAGTTTGCGAAGCAGCACCAGCTTGACCTGGAAGCAAACGTCAGCGGGTCGCGCATTC
This sequence comes from Bacillota bacterium, assembly GCA_021816665.1. Classification (GTDB taxonomy): domain Bacteria; phylum Bacillota; class Bacilli; order Alicyclobacillales; family Alicyclobacillaceae; genus Alicyclobacillus_L. The sequence continues at coordinate 8,070 of JAKAXI010000047.1, forward strand.
AGATTGTGGCAAGCGGTGTATCGGCACACGGCAGCGAACCTGATCACGGCGTTAACGCAATCACCAAACTAGCCACCTTATTGTCGGGGCAGCCTATCTCCAACGCTTCTATGTGGCGCGCTATCGCCGTGCAGGACACACGTGGTGTGGCACTCGGTATCGACAGTTCTGACGATGTGACTGGACAGTTAACGTCCAACCTTGGGAAGGCGTATCTGGAAAACAATCACTATGTTTTTTTGTTCAATATCCGGTACCCTATTGATTTGTCCCAAGAAGCATTACTGACGAGGTGTCGGGAATACGTATCGGATAAGTGGCAGGTCGCTTTGGAAGACGGTCATGATCCGTTGTACGTTCCGCTCGACAGCCCAGTTGTCCATACATTGCTGGACGTGTATCAAAATGTAACGGGTTCTGCTGCGCAACCCATCACTATTGGCGGCGCCACTTATGCGAGGGCGATCCCAAACGCAGTGGCATTTGGTCCACTGTTTCCCGGACAACCGGAACTTGCACATCAGAAAGACGAGAGTTGGGACCTGAACAGTTATTTTCTCAGTACGAAGATATATGCACACGCAATGTGGGAACTGGCGAATACTCTATAATCCAAATCATCGAAGCTAGTGTGATGCTAAGTCAGGGCACAAAAGGAGGGGACGAGATGCATGTAGAACGACTGGCCAAGGACAAGGTTCGAATCTTTATCAGTTATGACGATTTGGAAGAGCGAGGCATAGACCGCGACGAAATTTGGCTGAACGGAAAGAAAGTACAGGAACTGTTTTGGGACATGATGGAGACTGCGTACGCCGAAGTTGGATTTGAAATCGCGGGACCGATCGCAGTTGAGGCGTTTACGATGCCTTCCGAAGGTGTAGTCGTGATCGTGACTCGGGTTCCCAGCCTACCTGGTCACGACAAATCTGACGATGACGAAGAGGTGGATGTCGAACTGTCAGATGAGATGTTTTCTTCATTCGTCTTTCGGTTCGCGGACTTTGAAGATGTCATCCGCGCGGCGCACGCATTGTACGACTATGACCTCGCGACGGCTTTGTACAAGTATTCGGATACTTATCATTTGTTTGTGGATGAAGAATCAGTACGGGAAGATGAATACGACTCCATCTGGTCAATTCTACACGAGTATGGGGAGTATTCTGAAGTGACGACTGCGGTTCTTGAGGAGTACGGTACAGTGATTATGGATCACAAAGCAGTAGAGAGGCTCGTTACACAATTTCCGCTGTAAACACTGTCAGCGTTTAAAGAACTGAAAGACGGACAAGGCTACCGCCGCAAGCGCGGCAGCCATCAAGGGGCCAACTGGCATCCCGCGAAACAACACAATTCCGAGCACGGTTCCCACGACGACGCCGAGCAAGAGAGATGGATAAGTCTGCAACAAAGCAAGTCCTTTGGCGTTCATCACCGTTGCAACTACGCCGCCGGCAACGGTTAGAAGGCCGGCCGGGCTAAAAATCGTCTCGGCCATGTCCCTCGCCGAAATTTTCCCCATTGCCAGTGGAACTAGAATTGAAATCATCAAAAAGAGAAGTCCAAACTCCAGACTCCGTCGCTCCAATAATGGCATGTAACGATTCAAGTGTAACATCCGCACGACGAGCAGAACACTTGCCGCAACTGAGACGAGATTGACCCTGCACACGGCTCCCAACACGATAAAAATAATCAGAAATAAATCTGGGCTCTGCAATGCTCGTCCCTCCTTTGTCCACACATGAATATGCCGGACGAGGGTCGAGCATGCGTAACCCGCGAGATTATGAACGTGCTTTGTGGCGGCCAGAGAGGCGTGGACCAAAGTTCGCCGGATGTACGTTTCCGCTGTCCTGTGCTGGCGGACGGATCATCAGTACAGCCAGAACCGCACACAGCAAACTGAGCGCAGCGATGCTGTAGGACATCCAGGTGGTGTTCCACTCACGCAGAAAAGTAAAGACAGGAGGGCCCGCGGCTACCCCGAGGAACCGCACGCTCCCGTACAAACTGGTTACCACGCCACGTCGCTCAGCACCGACTGCAGAGGTAATCAGGGTGTT
>JAKAXI010000048.1 GCA_021816665.1 Bacillota bacterium
GCCAGTCGGTCCGGATTCTGGCGCGCAATTTCGTCAATTGCGTTCGCAAAGTTGTACCCCATCTTTATCCCCCGTTTCCTCTCCATCGTCGGCGGCGCGGGCGCGCCACCGTGACGAAGTGGTTCTGATCAATTTCTACACAACTACAGAACCCTGATCAGTTGTTACGCCTTGCCACCAACACGGTCCGCGCCAGCGATTGTAAGACTACATCTTCCATCGGTGGGTTGTGCAAGCCCGCTCTCACGTCGCGGTACATTCGTTCGAGTGGCAAGTCGCGCCACAGACTCCTCGCGCCGACGACGCGCATTGCGAGATCGACTACCTCAAGCGCCGTGTTCGTCGCAACCATCTTGACTGCGCCCATTTGCGGCCGCAACTGTCGCCGCACCTCTGGACTCGCCTCATCCCAGCGCTGTGCCAGGTCATACATCAATGTCCGTGCCGTGAGCAACTTCAGCTCCATCTCGCCGAGTTTCGCTTCCACGTGCGGAACTTGCGCAATGGGGTGCGGCAGACTGTTCGGCTGGTACGTCGCCGCGTACTCCAACGCGAAGTCCCTCGCTCCCAACGCGACACCGAGGTAGCACGCGGGAATGTGCAGCATCCAGCCCCCGCCGTCGAGGTTTCGCCGCGACTTATCGCCGGGCTCAAGTGTGTCCACCAGTCGGTCTGCGGGAACGAAGACGTGATCGAGGACAATATCGTGACTGCCCGTCGCGCGCATCCCCATCGTGTTCCACGTCTCGACAATCTTCACGTCCTGCCCACGGACCAAAAACTCGCCAATTGTGTTGCTGCCAGCAATGCCTGCCGTGATAAGAATCCAATCCAGAGCGGGGGACAAGGTACTGAACGTCTTACGGCCAGTGACCTCATAGCCACCGTCCACTGGCACCGCCGTCGTCTCTGGTCTGCCACCGCGACTCGGGCTCCCCGTCGCAGGTTCAGACGCGCAGCTGTTGATCAGTGCCCCGTGTTCCACTGCAGTCGTGCACACCTCGGCAAACAGCGCTTGCGGAAACGCGCCGCTTGCACGCAGGTTCAAAATCATCCCGACATGCCAGCCAATCGCGAGCGCTGTGGACCCGTCCGCGCGCGCCAGCCCCTCTTGGCACAGGAGCATCTCGTAGAGACTGATCTCCTCGCCTCCAAACTCCTTTGGCACTGTCCAACGCGTATACCCGAGGTTGCGCAGCTCATCGATGTTCTCATGCGGGAAGCTGGCTTCTTCATCGTGCACAGGTGCTCGCTTGGCAAACTCTGCTGCCCGATCGCGGAGCGCCATTACGTGAGCGCGTTCTTCCTCTGTGCGGATGAACCAGTCTTCCCCGAGTCGCTGTACGCCCAAATCACCGCCTCCTATTGCTACTATTCTATGCGCAGAGTCTACCTCCCATCAATGCCGGAACTCTGGCAACAGCACGGCCCCGACAAAGCCGACGAGGGAGAAAACAGCGGGTACCAACAGGCCCATCGCCATCGCGTGCGCTGTAGCTGGGACTCCCGAAGAAGCCCGTGGACTAACGAAGTCGACCACGGCTCCGTACAAGACTGGAAGCAGGACCGCACTCAAAAAACCTCCGGCGTTTGCAAATCCGGACATCACACCGCTTTGCGACGGCTCGGTCTGATCTCGAATCGCCGCAAACGTGAGCAGACTGCCGCCGTTGCCAAAGCCAAGCACAAACATCTGAAGCGCCGTAACGGCGGCTGGGAGGTGACCACCACCCACCCACATTGTCACCCAAGCGAGAACAGCCAGTCCCTGCAGCCACAGGTACGGCATCCGCCGGCGTCCCAAGCGGTCCGAAACCGCCCCCGTTACGGGCCCACCGACAAGAGCTCCAACAAATGCGATCAGCGTAAACCAAGCAGCTTGCGACCTGCCAATGTGGTATGAAGCGATAAAGAATGGCACAGCCCACAGACTGACAAAGCCCATGTAGGTTCCGACGATGCCAAAGTGGCACGCGAACGTCGCCCACGCGAGGCGGGCCCGCACCACCCGGTGCAGGACCTGTAGCACCGGGACGTGCACAATCTTCGGCGCCGTACTGGTCTGTGCCGGATGTGCCACCACTGCTCGCGGAAGCGCCCCTACTCTGCGGTTGCTGCGCAGAAATAAAACCGCTGCTAGGCAACCTACTACTAATAGTGCAAGGCCAAGCAGAAAAAACGGCTGCCGCCAGCCAACTGCGGAAATCCAGGCAGCAAAAGGCAGCGTGGTCAACAGTGCGCCAATGTTCCCGCCTGTGCCAACGAGGCCAAGCAACACGCCGAATTCCTGCGGCAAAAACCGTTTAGCGAGAATCAGCACGATGTTGACCCAGATGAGCGCGTCGCCGAGTCCGACTACCGCGCGCCCGATGAGCAGCCACGCGAAGACATGCGCCTCGGAGAATACCAGCGTGCCGACACCGTCAAACATGACACCAGCGACAAACAGTCGCTCCGGTCCGAAGCGGTCCCCGAACAGGCCGACCGGGATCTGCAACAGCATGTATAGCAAATACTGGATGCTCGTCATCGTGCCAAGAGTTGCTGCGGTGACGTGGAACTCTGCCTGCAAGTGGTTTGTGATGAGGCCTGGGCCGGTGCGCTGGGCGAACACTAGCAAATACGCCAGCGCAACCACACCAAATACCGCCCAACGCTCCTTCGACAGCCCTTGAGAGACGTCTGCGTCAGACGCGATCGATTCTGTTGTCATCGCTCTGACCTAGCTCAGACGCCGTACAGAGCGCCGAATTTTTCGCGCAGATACTCGACCAAGTACTTGCCGTTCATCGGTTCACCGGTCACCTGTTGTACGATCTCGGCCGGCTTGAGTACCGCCCCATACTGGTGAATGTGACCCTTCAGCCAGTCGCGGATGACACTCAAATTGCCACGGCGCACCTGTTCCAAGTAGTCCGGCACTTCTTTTGCCAATGTGTGGCGGAACTGCGCTGCGTAGATGTTGCCTAGGGCATACGATGGGAAGTAACCAAAGTCGCCGCCAGACCAGTGCACATCTTGCAGAACCCCGTCCGCATCGGTGTCTGGCGTGACACCGAGGTAGTCGTGCATTTTCTCTCGCCAAATACCTGGCAAGTCCGCTACGTGCAAGTCACCGTTGATGAGACCTTTCTCGATCTCGTACCGAATCATGATGTGCAGGTTGTACGTCACCTCATCGGCTTCAATGCGGATGAGCGAAGGGCGCACCACATTCACGCCGCGGTAGAAGTCTTCCAGCGCGACATCTGCCAACTGGGTCGGGAAGATTTCGAGCAGTTGCGGGTAGTGAAACTCCCAGAACTCGCGTGTGCGGCCAATCATGTTCTCCCAAAAGCGCGACTGCGACTCGTGAATACCAAATGAGGTCCCGCCGCACAGGCCTGTGCCGATGAGGTCTGGTGAGATGCCCTGTTCGTATAGAGCATGGCCGCCTTCGTGGATCACGCTGAAGATGTTGCTGCGCACATCGTTCGGCAAGTACTTGGTCGTCACACGCACGTCGTAGCGGTTGATCGCCGACTCGAACGGGTGCAGCGTCTCATCGAGCCGCCCCGCAGCGAAATCATACCCCATCGACTCTAGCAATATGCGGCTGACCTCCCGCTGCTTTGCGACGTCGTAGTGCCGTTCAAACGGGGTCTCGTCGATGCGCCGTCCGCTGTGTGCGATGGCCTGCACCAGGTCGACGGTGTCCTTGCGTAGTTGACCGAACACTTGGTCAAGCTCGGCGACGGTGACGCCCGGTTCAAATATATCGAGCAGTGTATCGTACTTGTTCGCCTGGTATCCCCAGTAATCAATGAACTCTTGTTTCATCGCCACGATCTGTTCCAGGTATGGGCGAAACATGGCGAAGTCGTTTTTGGCGCGCGCTTCCTCCCACACGGACTCAGCTTGTGAAGCGAGCATGACATACGCGCGGTTGCGCTCCGCCGGAACTTTGCGACTGCGCTCAAACTCTCTTTTCGCTTCTTCCACAGCCCGCTGCAGAACTCGGTCCAGAGTCGGGTAAACCGCACTGTCCGTCAGTACCGCCAGATACTCACCCATTCGGTCGGACGTGCTCATCCGAAACACTTCGTCGGAAAGCGTCGCAATGGCATCCGACCGAAGCTCAACACCAAGCCGCGGTGCGCCCGTGCGCAAATCCCAGTACATCAACGACAGGGCCTCACCGTAGTGCTGCATCTTTTTTACGTGGTCGCGAAAATCGGCCGCGGTTCTTGCAACGGATTCAGACATGCTCATCGTATCGCCACTCCTTGTGCTATTCATGCGCCGTCCGGTCGAAACTGAGGTGAAATGGAGGCGACTGCTGCGGCGCAATCGAACTGCAAGTTTCAGCATACCAAACCCTTCGTGCAATCGCGAGTCAGTCGCTGTTCAAAAAAGAACGACAGCCTACACAGCCGTCGCTCATGGATCGGAAAATCGTGGTGTTTGCTGCCAAGCGGCGCCATTAAGGTGTGTACGCGTTCGCAGCAGCGACCGTCGGGAACACCATCCAAGCGTCTGGTAGATGGCGCTGTCCGTTCGGGTCGATTGTGGACGGCGAATTCATGATCTTGCCGTTTGCGTACAACACAGTCGATGAGCCACCGTCCATCGCGCAGGCGTTGACGGCTCCGTACTTCAGCATCAAATCCATCACCTGCCGCTGGCTTGCGCCGAGACCTGCACCGCCGTGGAAGCGCCCGTTGGTGACAATGAAGATCACGGTCCCATCCTTTGCCTGACCGATGGCCGTCCGCGGGTCGTATCCCCATCCGCCGTCACCGTAGGTGATCTGTGGCTTCCCGTTGACGACAAGTTCAGGGTGAAACTGCATGGCGTCACGGACTCCCATTTGTTGAAGTTGAGAAACTGTGTAGTTGCCCATCACCATGTCGCCCTGACTGGTAAATCCGACAACGGGCCAAGTCTCAGCTCCGGGGGTATTTGCGATGACGTGGCCGCCGACGTACTCGAGACCCACTGCATAACCACCCCAACCGTTGCCGTTCGGGTCTTCGAAGCCGCTCGCGTTAATGCCCACCGTTGCACCGACACGCTGCGCCATGTTGGTAATGTACTCGCCCATCGCCCCCTGTACGTTGGCGTGGACGAGCCGCAACTGGCGCGGATCATGAACCAAAACTACGTATCCGGTGTAGCCCGGTCCCGAGATAGCTTGTACCTGTACCGGAGGTACTGCAGGCGCAGTGCTCACTTTGTTCGTCGGTGCCTTGGTGTGATGCGTGACACCGGTGTTTACCACGGGAGAGTTCAACTGACTGAGCAACATGGAGTACTCAGCTGATGTGGTGATATATTTCGCCAAGTAATAATGGCGGGTAGAGATGATAGTTTCGGCCGCTAGCAAACGGACTCGAGACCCAAACGGTGTCCCAAAACCGACTGCGGCGCCGATTCCGATTAAGACTAAAAAAGACCCGACAACCCCCGTTGTCCAGCGGGCGAAACGGCCCCAGGCGCGGCGGCGTCGCTGTGCGCGCTTAATCTGGCGGGCTGCTCGGCGTCGGGACGAGGCAGTCAGGTCGTTAGATTTGTGCAAATCACGTCCGGGTTGCATGACCTAACCCCCTTCTCGTACATCCTAACGCGCCGAGTCACCTCACGCACTGGTAGATTCTGTGTCGTTTGCATCCGGGCCTGTCGCGACAGGGTGATCCGCGTAGGAACACCAGTCACTCCAACTGCCCGGGTACAACTTCGCGTTGTCGTACCCCGCGAGGTGCATCGCGAACAAGTTAGCGCAGGCTGTCACGCCAGAGCCACAGTACATGACGACAGCACTGTCGTGACCGGCAACGCCGACAAGTGGAGCAAAGCGCTCCCGCAACGCATCCGCAGGCAACCAATGTCCATCCGGCGTGAGGTTGTCCGACCACAGCGCGTTTCTCGCACCCGGAATGTGACCAGCTACAGGGTCAAGCGGCTCAACGTCGCCACGAAACCGCTGTGGAGCGCGGGCATCGACCAAAAGTGCGTGCTTCTCGCCACGTACAATTTCTTCCACTTCCCTGGTTTCGATCATTCCACTCGCGCGCACATGCGGCTCAAAAGTACTCGGCCGCGGCTCTGGTACTTCCCGAGAGGTTTCTCCCCCTGCAGCCAGCCACGCCGCAAATCCACCATCGAGCACGTATACGCGGTCATGCCCCACGTACCGCAGGAGCCACCACGCGCGAGCGGCCATGCCCCCGCCGGCGTCATAAACGGCCACTGGTGTGTTCGGTCCTACGCCCGCTATACTCAGTTTCGCAGCAAATAGGTCGATGTCCGGAAGCGGATGCCGCCCGCCGTGCGCTGCAACGGGTCCAGACAGGTCGTGTGTGAGGTCAAGGTACCAAGCGCCTGGAATGTGTGCCTCGAGGTACGCTTCACGCCCTTGATGCAGGTCTGCCAGCGAGAACCGGCAGTCGAACACCACCCAGTTCCCAGATTTCCGCTCATCTTGGAGTTGCTGTGCCGTGATCAGCATCGAACTCGCCTCCTGACGCGACAATACCACAATCCGTGTGAATTTCCGGTGAAATTTTGCTAAAGTTTCCTGCACAAATGCCCATACGCCCCTGTGCGAACACCGCATAGACTGCAGCATTCACCGGGAATGAGCAAAAGTCCCGGGACTGCACACAGAGGAGGGAACGCGATGCCATGCCCTGAAGTGCAAACCGGGCGGGTAGAGATTCCCGGGGAAAACTACGCGCACATTCAATCATCAGTCGACCGCGGGAAGCACCTCTGGCGCCTGAGCCCAGTCCGCACCGCACAGGTCGTCGGCAGCCGCAACCTCGGACTCGGCAAGTCTGACAGCTACACGTTCGTGGAACAGTTTAAGGAAGCAGGTTCCGGATTGCTGCACGCAGTGGTCCGTGTGCGTCACCGGACGTGTTCGTACCTCGTGGAACTCTATCAACCCGAGACACAGGGCCCACGGGGCATTTGGGTTGTGATGTCGGTGACAGAGGAGTAGGCCCGCGGCGCATCAGCGCATTTTATCCCACATCGACGGGGGGAGTTTTCCAACCGTCTCCACGAGCAAGTCGTACAGGGGCGTCTCGAGTGCGCGTTCAGGGTCGACCCCTGCTTGCGCGGCGATGTCGCGCAGTGTCAGACCGTCTTTGCGCAGCGTCCGCATCGCCTTCTCCCACTGTTGCAGGTGTGGCCCGTGGTAATCGATGAGAAAGGTCCACTTTTCTTCGTCGACCTTCAAACAGGCCTGCAGCATATCAGAGACCACTTCCACGGTCGCGCCCTGTGCACCCTTTTCGAAGAGGCGCTGGCGGAAAACCGTCTTGATCAGCGCTTCTTCGGAGAACTCCATGAGAAACGGCGGCATGATGTATCCGACGGGTAGCTTGGCGCGAGCCGCCTGCATCTGTTCAGCCCGATCTTGTTTGGCAAGCCGAATGACGTTGCGGATGCGCTCCAGCTCCTCCTCGTACTCGCTCGGGTTGCGCGCCTCAACGGGTAATTCAAACCCCCACGGAACGTTTGCGCGCTGACCGCCAGCAATGCGTGTAGGACGTCCCACTGTGTAGGTCACGAGGTGGTCGTAGACCGGTTTGCCGATCCCGATGAACAAAAACAGCACCGTTTCCCCGCGGATTGGCTCATACGAGTGTCCGGCCGCGACCATACTGGTCAAAAACCTCTTCGTGTTCGCCATGTCGTTGTATTTTCCTAAATACAGACTCGCCTTAAAGGCACTGCTGAGGCGAGACTCGTCTGTAGTGCGCAGGGCAATGACGCGGCCGTGCTGTGCAACGGTCCAACCTTCCTCCACGTAACAGAGGTTGATAAACTTTTCGATATTCACCAAGTGCTCGTCCACCGGGACGAGATCGCTCAAAAACTTCAACCGGGGGTTCCCGAGTATCGCTTCACGATCGATTGTAAACACCGGCATCACCGCTCCTTCGACACGAACAATTCGATATTTCCCGAGAAATCCCCTGCTGCTTCGCACCGATTCGACAGCAAATGAACCACCTGCGAGGTCACGCCGCGTTGACGCAGCATCTCGCTGTGATAGAATGGCGGGTACGAGAACGATACGATACGGCACGATCATGCTGCCGCTACTTCTTAGGCAAGCGAGGCAAAGCCCATGCAGAGGGAATCAAATTTGGAGCTTCGGCCACCTCGTGATACGCGGGTGGTTGTTGGCATGTCTGGCGGTGTCGATTCATCCGTGACTGCGCTGTTGCTTAAGCAGCAGGGGTACGACGTAATCGGCGTGTTTATGAAAAACTGGGATGACACGGACGAGAACGGCGTCTGCACAGCCACAGAGGACTTTGAAGACGTGCGCAGAGTCTGTGACACCATCGGGATCCCGTACTACAGCGTCAACTTTGAACAGGAGTACATGGACCGAGTGTTTGCGTACTTTCTCGAGGAGTACCGCCGTGGACGCACACCGAACCCGGACGTCGTGTGCAACCGCGAGATCAAATTTAAAGAACTCTTGAACGTTGCGCTCGACCTTGGCGCGGACTACTTGGCGACTGGCCACTACGCGCAGGTGAAGGAGGTTGACGGGCAGTTCGCGCTCACACGTGCCATTGACCACAACAAAGACCAAACCTACTTCCTGTACCAAGTTGGCCAAGAGGCGCTGGCAAAGACGATGTTTCCGCTCGGCGGGTTAGAAAAGCCGGAAGTGCGAAGGATGGCCGAGGCCGCGGGTCTCGCGACAGCGAAGAAAAAGGACAGCACCGGTATCTGCTTCATTGGCGAGCGAAACTTCCGTTCGTTTCTCAGTAACTACCTCCCTGCTCAGCCGGGACCGATGATGACCCTGGACGGGACAGTGAAAGGCGAACACCAAGGCTTGATGTACTACACGATTGGGCAACGCCACGGCATCGGCATCGGCGGCACACCCGGACAGCGTTCGAACGCGCCGTGGTTCGTGGCGGACAAGGACGTTGCAGGGAATGTACTGTACGTCGTGCAAGGTGAGGACCACCCGGCGCTGTTCACTGAGGGACTTGTCGCGACAGACCTGCACTGGGTTGCTGGCCATCCGCCCGCGAACACGTTCGCGTGCACAGCCAAGTTCCGCTACAGGCAGCCTGATCAGTCTGTGCGCGTGGAGATGGGGAGCGGTTCGACGGGCCGCGAGGGCCAGTCGGCGGCTGGCAGCAGCGCCGACGACGTGTGCACGGTCTGGTTCGACCAACCCCAGCGGGCGATCACGCCTGGCCAGTCCGTCGTGTTTTACGACGGTGATACCTGTCTGGGCGGCGGCGTGATCGATCGGGCCATTGGTGGTGGGAAAAGCGCCAGCGTCAGAGAGCCCAGTTTCCTTGTCGGAAGATCGGAATGACGCGGCCGTCCGGGGTCGTCCCGTCGATGTCCATGTCGGATGAGCCCATCATGAAATCGACGTGGGTCAGACTCTGGTTCGCTCCCTTTGCCTCTAGTTGGTCTGGCGACAGCTGTCCTCCGCCTTCGATGCAGACTTCAATGACATTTCCAATCGCGAGATGGCAAGACGCGTTTTCATCGAACAGTGTGTTGTAAAAGAGAACCCCCTGCTGCGAAATGGGCGACTCGTACGGAACAAGCGCCACTTCCCCGAGGTAGTGCGAACCTTCGTCTGTAGCAATGAGCTGTTCGAGCGCTTCACGCCCGTTTTGCGCCTGAAAGTCGACAATGCGACCGTTCTCGAAGGTGAGGCTGAAGTCTTCAATCAGCGTGCCGGCGTAGCTGAGCGGCCGTGTGCTGTGTACGACCCCGTTGACGCCGTCCTTTTTCGGCATCGTGAACACTTCTTCAGTCGGGATGTTCGGCACGAACAGGACGCCCTGGTCGTTTTTGTTTGCGGCCGCAATCCACAGATGGCCGTGCGGCAACTCGACTTTCAGGTCTGTCTGGGCCGAGTGGTAGTGAAGCTCTGTCAGGCGCAGGTCGTTTAGTTTTGCAGCTCGTTGGTTGAGCCGTTCAGTGTGCTCTGCCCACTGCGCCGCTGGATCCTCCCCGATGACGCGAGACGCCTCAAAAATCGCATCCCACAGCCGCGGTATCCGCTCTGCCGCCGGCACTCCCGGGAACACCTTTGCCGCCCACCCATCCGTTGGCGCGGCGCAGATCAGCC
>JAKAXI010000049.1 GCA_021816665.1 Bacillota bacterium
CTTCTGTGCAACCCATTTGAATCGGAAAAACATGTATTCCACCTCTGGCGTCGCCGGTTGTCGACGGTGGCGCGAGTTGTGTACGTCGAATCGTTCACAGAGTTGACGCCAAGAATGCTTGGCTCGTCCACAATCTCCGGGCTATCCCGGCTAGTGCTCTCCAACCACGAGACATGATGACTTGCCAAGCGCTGTAACTTCAACACAGGAAATTCACGTGACCGCTCATCTTCATAACAAAAAGCCCTTGCAGACGGCACTTACACGCCGTACAAGGACTTCGCTGGTGGGCGGTAACGGGCTCGAACCGCTGACCCCCTGCTTGTAAGGCAGGTGCTCTCCCAACTGAGCTAACCGCCCATTGTGATTGTTTCCATGTAACGCTGTGGAGCTCCCAATCGGATTCGAACCGATGACCTCATCCTTACCATGGATGCGCTCTGCCGACTGAGCTATGGGAGCATGGCTCCCCGAGTAGGATTCGAACCTACGACCCTCCGGTTAACAGCCGGATGCTCTACCGCTGAGCTATCGAGGAATGGAATCATGTGGTGGAGGTAGTCGGATTCGAACCGACGGCCCCCTGCGTGCAAGGCAGGTGCTCTCCCACTGAGCTATACCCCCATGAACTTACTTTGCAATTGTTGTACAGGAACCACTGGTCGGAGCAGCGGGATTCGAACCCACGACCTCCTGCTCCCAAGGCAGGCGCGCTACCAAGCTGCGCTATGCTCCGATGACACCTGCATGTCCACCGCAACCAGGATGGCTGGGGAGGAAGGAATCGAACCTTCGCGTGACGGAGTCAAAGTCCGTTGCCTTACCGCTTGGCTACTCCCCAACATGGGGTGAGTGATGGGAATCGAACCCACGAGTGCCGGAACCACAATCCGGTGCGTTAACCACTTCGCCACACTCACCATGGCAGGGGCGGCAGGATTCGAACCCACGACATGCGGTTTTGGAGACCGCCGTTCTACCAGCTGAACTACGCCCCTATCTTCCGCCCACAGAGCGGGTGTCGCCGAGGGTTGCAACGACTGTAGTCAGTAACCTACAGGTGGTGGAGGGGGAAGGATTCGAACCTTCGAAGCTTCCGCAACGGATTTACAGTCCGCCCCATTTGGCCACTTTGGTACCCCTCCGCAAAATCCTGGAGCCAGCGACAGGAATCGAACCTGCGACCTACTGATTACAAGTCAGTTGCTCTACCTGCTGAGCTACGCTGGCACCCTATCCATCAGCGACAAGAGATAACTTATCACACAGAAATCCGCGTTGTCAACGCCGAATTTCAGGGCATTGTGACAGGTATTTCTTGGTTCTGACTCGTTACTCGCCTTTCTCCTCATCGACAACCTCTGGGTTCAGAGCCACACTGCGCATCGGAATGAAGGTGGAAATGGCATGTTTATAGACCATCTGTTGCTTGCCATCAGACTCCACCACGATCGTGAAGTTGTCGAAAGCCTTGATCGAGCCCCGGATCTGAAACCCGTTCACCAAGTACACGATAACCGGAATTCGGTCTTTTCGCACTTGGTTGAGAAATGTGTCCTGAATATTGACAGGTTGCTTCGTCATGTCAGCAGCCTCCACTCACAGGGAATGCAGTTTCATTCCCCATCTCTATAGTGTCTCATACATATATCGGTTTCTCAGACCTCTGTCAACCCCAGACGGCAGCACAGCCCTGACTGCGCTGCAACCACAACGCACCGTCTACCCTATTCGCGGCGTGCAAGCTCAATTCCTTCCCCGACCTGCAAAGCGAGATCACAAATCGTTTGAAAGTCATTGGCTGGCAATGCACCTGTCACGTCAACGGTGAACCAGTGGACACGCGCGTCCCGCATAAACCAAGACAACTGCCGTTTCGCCAGCCTGCGAGTCGCCTGCTTAATCGCAGCAACGGCCTCTTCTTTCCCGGTTTCCCCCGTCACATATGCGGCCCACTCTTTGTAGCCGATAGCCTGCATGGCCGTTGTATCGCGCGTACAGCCGGTGTCTAACAACCGCCGAACTTCCGCGTCTAAGCCAGAGCTAATCATCGCATCCACCCGCGCGTCTACGCGCCGATACAAAGCGGCTCGGTCCATCGTCAGACCGACCTGAACCGTGTTGTACCTGCCCCCTTTATCCCGCCACTCGTAGGTCCGGGATAACTCTTGTCCACGCAATTCCGCGACCTCGAGAGCACGTATGACCCTGCGCGTGTCGTTTGGGTGAAGTCGATTGGCAGAAGCAGGGTCGACATCACAAAGGCGACGATGCAGTTCTTCGCTCCCGTGATCGAGCAGATACGCCTCCCACTTCGCTCGTACGCTATCCGAACCGGCCTGGCGGGCAAAGTCGAGGTCTTCAACAATCGCGCGAATGTAGAGACCCGTTCCACCGACGACTATCGGCAGACGACCACGCCGGATGATTCCAGCGATCGCGTCGTCCGCATGTGTGACCCAGTTGGCTACCGTAAACGGCTCGGTTGGGTCCACGAGGTCGAGGCCGTGGTGTAGCACCCCCTGCATCTCTGCCTGCGTCACTTTCGCGGTGCCTATATCCATGCCGCGATAGACCTGCATGGAATCAGCGGACACTATCTCTCCACCAACCGCGCGCGCGACCTCAATGCCGACGTGACTCTTCCCGACACCCGTCGGCCCGACAATACACAGCACAGGCGCCCGCGGAGCCGTTTTCATCAGCTCATCTCTCCTCGCGGTTTCTTCCAGACGGCAAAAGCTGTGCGTCCGTGTGGACGGTCCGGTGTGAGACCAAACCGCTCAAACTGCCCGAATCCCGGCCGTTCCTTCAAGACAACACATCTACGTGCCACTCGTTGCGCCTCGCGCCATGCGTCGTCCCGCACCGCCAGAGCGGTCGCAAAGGAGCGCACGGCCTCCACCTCCGAACGCCGCTTTGTAGCGTGCCGAAACATCGGGTCAAAGTACACCACATCCACACTGTTATCCGGTTGTTCAGTCAGCCACAAGCTGTGGTCACTGTGGCAAAGCGTGATCGTGGCCGCGTCCTGCCTGAGGCTCTTCATCGTATCGGAGTACCAAGCGGCGCCGCTCGTCAGCGCATCTTCGAATAAGCGCAAGAGCGGCCACGACGCCTCGATAGCGATGACTTGTCCTGCCCGCCCCACAGCCGCCGCAAACACCAAGGTATCCGTCCCTCGACCGAGCGTCGCGTCGACAACGATGTCGCCGGGGCGAATGTCGGCAGCGAGAAGCAGACGCTCTGGTTCGCCCCTTCGCCACTGTGAGACGCGTTGCCAAGCAAAACTAGGGTGAAAGTAGAGGCCCTCGTCGCCCGATTCGGCGGTGTAGAGCACGGGCTGTCGGTCTGCAACGACGAGGACATCAGCTCTTTCGTCGGCGAGCACCTGGGCGATGCTGCGGTCTCGTCTCGCAACCCGCGGACAGTTAAACCACGCAGCGAGCCGATTCGCGTCTGCCAGGGCGCGAGGCGTCTCTTTCCACGGCGTCGTCACGACGACAGAAGGCAGCTCAAGCCCCTTTCCCGCGTCGACCGGCGCCCCAAGGTGAGGTACGTGATCACGAAACAATTCTGCGAAACTCCTTCTCCAGTGCGGTGTTCGACAACTGAATCAAGATCGGTCGACCGTGTGGACAGTGAAACGGATCGGCCAAGTCGGAAACGGCTCGACAGAGCGCGTCCATCTCCGGTCCTGCGAGTCGATGGTTGGCTTTGATCGCGGCCTTGCAGGCTTGCGTCACAATTCTGTCCCGAATCGCCTCTGCTGCGCTCCCTGGCAACCGCTCGTCCGCGAGAGATGAAAACAGCCCTTCCGCGAGTGCGCTGATGTCCAGTCCTTCCCACACTTCAGGGACACTGCGCAGCAGGATGTCTGCCCCTCCAAACGGCTCCCACTCAAAGCCAAGGCCGGCCAAAACTCCCTCGTGCTCCTTGATGGCTGCCGACTGGCGGGGGGTCAATCGGAACGTCAGCGGTGTGAGCAACGCCATCCGTCCACCGATGCGACTGCGTACCTGGGCGTCAAACCGCTCGTACAGCACGCGTTCGTGAGCCGCGTGCTGGTCGATGATGTACAGGTTCTCCCCATCTTCTGCCAAGACGTACATGCCAAGCGCTTGACCGATGGGTCGAAGTCGCAGGCGCTCCGCTCCCGGTTCTCGCACACTAGGCTTCTCGCTCGTTGTCGAATCCGCCTCCTGGCGGGCTGGTTCCAATTCTGTGTACTGTGGCTGACGGAGAGAGTTCGCCGGGTCAAGCACCTGAGATCCTGGTTGGGCTGGGGGACCTGCCATCGGAGCCAGCGTCGCCGCCATCTGCTCTTCTGTGATCGCAGCCGAGCCATTTCTTTGACGCCAGTCTACCTTTCCTCGCACGGGCTGTGACTCCCGCGTTGGCTTCGTGGCCTCGAACGGAGTTGGCGCCTGCTCACGCACCATCGGTCGAACGCCGTCCGGGAGCGACAGTTTCTTCTGCGTGCTGCGTTCTTCCCGCACCCGCGCGTGCAATTCCACGTTGGGCACCAGAAACGCACTGTCGAGGGCGGCAGCGACGGCACTGGTCACCATGCGGCAGACATCCTGCTCTTCACTGAACCGCACCTCTGCTTTGTGGGGGTGAATGTTAACGTCCACCAGCGCCGCATCCATCTCGAGGTTCAAAACATACAGAGGGTGTTTCCGCGTCATCAGGCGCGCACCGTATCCGGCAACGACGGCCTGATGGATGGCGTAGTTGCGAATGGGACGGTGGTTCAAAAAAATATGCCCGTACGCCCGCGTTGACTTCGCCTGCGTAGGTCGTCCGATCCAGCCAGTGACCTGGTAGTCCGGGCTCTCGCCGCGAACGGCCAGGAGTTGCTTCGCCTCGCCCGGGGCAAACACGTTCGCGGCCACATCGAGCAGGTTTGACCGTCCTCCGGACTGAAAGACAATGTGCCCGCTCGTCTCGAGCGTGAACGCCACGTCTGGCCGCGCCAAGGCAGCCCGCTGCACGACCTCGACACAACGGGCTTGCTCGGTATGTACGGAGCGTAAGTACTTTAATCGAGCCGGCGTATTGAAAAAGAGATCGCGCACCACAACCGTCGTGCCCACTGGTACGCCAATCGGTTCAGGGTCGCCGTGCAACCGTGACCCCTCCACCTTCACTTGCGTGCCCGCTTCCGCCTCCCGCGGGCGTGTCTGCAGCGTTACGCGGGCGACGGCCGCAATCGACGCAAGGGCCTCCCCGCGAAAGCCCATGGTCGCGATCTTCAGCAAATCGCGCGCTGTACGCACTTTGCTCGTGGCGTGCCGCGAAAAAGCCAGAATGGCGTCTTCCTCATCCATTCCGCAGCCGTCGTCTTGTACCGTCATGGCAGCGATGCCGCCTTCCTCTAGAGCTACGCGAATTCGCGTCGCCCCCGCATCGAGGCTGTTTTCAATCATCTCTTTGATACAAGACGCAGGGCGTTCGACCACTTCCCCCGCTGCAATCTGATTGGCGAGGGCCTCCGGCATCACTTGGATGTTGCCCATGACAACGCCTCCTTTGCGCGGTCGGTCAGAGCAAACAGAACCTTCATGGCCTCGCGCGGGGTGAGATTGTCCACGTCGAGTTCCGCCAGAGCGGTCACCAACTCTGTCTCTGCTGCCGAGGCGAAGAGTGACACGGGCTGCGCATCGGCGTCTAGAGCGGGCTCATCTGTGCTCTCACCCGCTGCCGCTGTCGCCAAGTACGTCGAACCGACGTGCTGCGCTTCGCGCAGTGTCAGGAGTTGTGTTGCGCGCGCCAAAACTGGTGCAGGAATGCCGGCCAACTTCGCGACTTGGATCCCGTAGCTCTTGTCAGCAGGGCGAGGCACGACGGTGTGCAAAAACGTGATGTCGCTTCCCGATTCACGCACAGCGACAGAGTAGTTGACGACAGACGGCAACTGCTCTGCCGTTTCCACCAACTCGTGATAGTGCGTTGCAAACAGCGTGAGTGGTCGCTGTCCTTCCTGCTGCAGGGCTTCCATCACCGCCTCCGCGATACACAAGCCGTCATAGGTGCTTGTCCCCCGCCCGATCTCATCGAGAAGGACAAGGCTTTTGTCTGTGGCCTGTCTGAGGATCTGCGCGAGTTCCACCATTTCGACCATAAACGTGCTCTGGCCGGCGCCAAGGTCGTCAGACGCGCCGATCCGCGTAAAGATCCGGTCCACGACGCCGATTTCAGCCGCAGCCGCAGGCACGAATGACCCAATATGCGCGAGCAAGACGATGAGCGCGACTTGCCGCATATAGGTGCTCTTGCCAGCCATGTTTGGGCCCGTCAGCAATATGAACGCCTGCTCGCTCCCGAGTCTGACGTCGTTCGCGACAAACTGTCCCGGGAGCGCCGCCTCGACGACAGGGTGGCGGCCCTGCTCAATCACAATCCCCCGCCCGGCAGAAATGTGCGGACGTCGGTACTGCTTTGCTGCCGCGACTTCGCCGAGCGCGCACAGCGCATCGATCACACCTAGATAGCGCGACGCTTGTTGCAGATCTGCGAGGCGCGCCATCACCTGGTCACGCAGCGCCACGAACAGTTCGTACTCGCGCAGAACGGCCTGTTCCTCAGCGTGTAGGATCTGCGCTTCGCGCTCTTTCAGTTCAGGAACTACGTAACGCTCGCCTGTAGACAGCGTCTGACGCCGCTCATACTCTGTGGGAACCAAGTGCTGATTCGCCTTGGACACTTCAATGTAGTACCCAAACACCTTGTTGTATCCGACTTTGAGCGATTTGATCCCGGTGCGCTCCCGCTCGCGCTGCTCGAGCGCAGCCAGCCACGTTTTTCCTGCGTGGTTGGCGCCTTTGAGTTCATCGAGCAGAGAGTCGACGCCTGCTCGGATGAGCCCGCCATCCCGCACCGAAACAGGTGGCTCATCCACGAGAGTGGTGAGCAGTCTCTCTGTCAACTCCGCACAGTCTGGTAGAGCTTGTGCAGCTTCTCGCAGCAACACGCTGTCACACTCGGACAGTGGCCCGACAAACAGCGGCAGCGCGTCGAGAGACCTCGCAATCGCGAGTAAGTCGCGGCCATTCGCCGTTCCCAGCGCCACTTTGCCAGACAACCGGTCCAGGTCGTACACCGAGCCTAGTGATTTTTGAACGTGATCGCGCAAAAAGACGTCTTCCACAAACGCCTCGACAGCGTCCAGTCGCTCTTCGATCGCGCTGTTGCGCCCGAGCGGACGCTCAAGCCACTGTCGTAGCGTACGGGAACCCATCGCTGTCTTCGTGTCGTCAAGCAAGTCGAACAGTGACCCCTTGCGCTGTCTCGAGCGGCTCGTTTCGAACACTTCGAGATTGCGAAGTGCCGTGTAATCGAGCACCATACAGTCTTCCTGGAGCAAATTCTGCGGCGACCTGAGGTGTGCCAGCGAGAGTCGCTGCGTCTCTTGCACGAACTCAAGCGCCAGCGCAAGCGCTTCGGTGGCAGCAGGTCGCAGACCGAGGTCAAGCGGCGTCAAACTCGCCACACCGTACTGTCTTCGCACCGTGTCAGCAGCCCACTCCGGAGTCCGTCTGTGCGGTTTTCGCATCGTCAATGCACAGACATCAAGGGTCTTCCGCCATGGCTCCAGCCACCGAAACGCGTCGTCCTCAGATGCCGATTCGTAGACCAAAATTTCCGCAGGTGGCCGTTGCAGCAACTGCTCGCGGACCACTTCCATACGATCGGTCTCAGCGGTCCAGACGGCGCCCGTGCCTACGTCGATCATCGCAAGCCCGTACGCCTTTTCCCCTCTCACGACTGCAGCCAGCCACCGCAGCGCAGCCCCCTCGTCGTACGTGGCGGTACCCGGCGTCACGACGCGCACCACTTCGCGCTTGACCAAGCCTTTTGTCTGCTTTGGGTCCTCCGTTTGATCGCACAGCGCAACGGAGTAACCATGGTCAATCAAGCGGGCGATGTACTGTTCAACCGCGTGGAATGGCACACCGCACATCGGGATCCGACCGGCGCTGCCTGCATCCCGACCTGTCAGCGTGATCTCCAGTACCCGACTCGCTGTCAGCGCATCGTCAAAAAACAGTTCATAGAAATCGCCAAGTCGGAACATCAACAACTCGTGTTGGTAACTCGCTTTGATATCCAGATACTGCTGCATCATGGGGGTGTGTGACACAGTGCAACCTCCTGAACCTATGGACGGGATGTCCTTACTTGCCGCAGTCGCACCCGTTGCCGCCGTGCCCGTTGCCACACCCCTGGCGCGGCCCTAGTTCCACTGGCACCTGGTCAGTAAGACGCGTCAAAAGTAGTTGCATCACGCCTTGCACCATTTCGTTCAACTCGTCCTTCGCTTCCAGGTACTGCAGGGCAACCGGGATCTCCCCCATTTTTTCCTCGACATCATGCACATCTTTACGAGCGGTCTGCACCTTCGGATGTAGCGAGTCAAACCGTTCTTCCAAAACCATTTGCGCGTTCGTCTTCAACTTCAACTCTTCAAACAGCGCCTGAGCGCGCTGGTTCCGCTCCATTTTGTCGCGCGCCTGCCAATACCGGAGAGCTGCCTCCGAGCGAGCGATTTGCGTCGCAATCTGCGCTGCCTTGTCCTTGAGAACGTTATGCATCATCAAACCGCCTCCTCTGGTTGTGCAACGAGTTGCCCTTTGAGCGTCCACGTCTGTGGCTCTAGCACCTCGACATTCACCAATCGGCCTGTCAGCGACAAATCACCTGGAAACAGCACCAGTTTGTTGCTGCGCGTCCGACCAGCGAGCACATCCGGGTTCGTTTTGCTCTTGCCTTCCACCAACACTTCCACGACTTGCCCGGCGAGTCGTTCGTTGTGGCGGCGGCTGATTTCGTACTGAAGTTCGTTCAAACGCTGCAAACGCTGCTTTTTCACCTCAAGTGGCGTTTCATCGAGAAAGCCCGCAGCCGGCGTGTGTTCGCGTGGTGAGTAGATGAACGTAAACGCATTGTCGAACTGTACTTGTTCAACGAGCGACAGCGTGTCTTCAAACTGTGCCTCGGTCTCCCCTGGGAAACCGACGATTATGTCGGTCGTCAAGACGACATTCGGCATCTTGGCGCGGATCTTCGCAACGAGTTCGAGGTAGAATTCACGCGTATACGTACGGTTCATCCGTTTCAGTACCTGGTTGTTGCCGGACTGCACCGGCAAGTGAATGTGCTCGGTCACACGAGGCGACTGTGCAATCGCATCGATCAGGTCATCAGTGAAGTTCCACGGGTTGGAAGTCGTAAAACGAACGCGTTCAATCCCCTCCACCTCGTTTACTTGCCGAAGTAGCTCTGCAAACGTGGTGTCACCGAGGTCAACACCGTAGTCATTGACGTTCTGGCCGAGCAACGTGACTTCTTGAACGCCGCTTTGTGCCAGCAATTGAACCTCGGCCAGGATGTCCGCAGGCAGTCGGCTGCGCTCCGCGCCGCGCGTGTACGGCACGATGCAGTACGTGCAGAACTTGTTGCACCCGTACTGAATGTTGATCCACGCCCGGATCGCGTCCTTGCGCGCTTTCGGCAGGTCCTCCACGGTCTGAGCTGCCCGGTCCCACACTTCCATCACGGTCTCCTGGCTCGCGCGCGCGTCTGTGACGAGTTTCGGCAAGCGGTGAATGTTGTGCGTACCGAACACGACATCAACCCACGGAAACTTCGTCTGCACCAGTTTCTGCACGCCTTCCTCCTGCGCCATACAACCGCACAGACCGAGCAGCAGTTCCGGGTTTTGCGTTTTGAGCGGACGCAGGCGACCAATTTCTCCGAACACCTTGTCTTCCGCGTTCTCACGCACTGCACATGTATTGAAGAGGATAAAGTCCGCTTCTTCATCCTGCGTTCCCGCTTCATACCCCATGGCTAAGAGAAGCCCAGCCATGACCTCAGTGTCGTGTTCGTTCATCTGACAACCATACGTCTTGATCACGAACCGGTACGGCGACCCATCAGCCTTGCGCCCAACTTGAAAATCTTTC
>JAKAXI010000050.1 GCA_021816665.1 Bacillota bacterium
CCGATCTAGAGCTGACTGACTGAGTTTTGGCGATAAAAGGGGTTGCCCAAAGGTGCGCTTCGTACCGAATGGGCAGCCCCGCATTAACATTAACCTCGCATCTCGAGTTTGAGTCCATAAGTGTTCCGGGGTGTTTGACACAAAAAGGAGACTCGATGGGTCCAGGCTAACGCATTTTCAGTTCGCTATCGACTATGTGTTTACATAATCGTCAAGGCGCCGGCATCTGGTACAAGGCCACATCCGGTGCCTGCCCGTGTATAATCCTGCAGCCAAGTGTAGATGTAGGTCCCATCACTACCTGCTATGATGGAGTGTAGCAGGAACGGGGTGGTGGACAAGTGCCAAAGTCAAATACGCAGTTTGTTTGCCAGTCGTGCGGACATGTGTCAGCCAAATGGGCGGGCCGGTGCGGCGGCTGTGGCGAATGGAACACATATGTCGAAGAACTGCGTCCATCTGCAAAGGTTGCGTCGCTGCCAAGTGGCCTCGCCAATGCAGCCGTGCCTCGGCGCATTCCGGATATCCCTTCACAGTTGGAGACACGCGTGGCAACCGGCTTCCCCGAGTGCGACCGGGTACTCGGGGGCGGCGTTGTCCCGGGGTCGCTGGTGTTGGTAGGCGGCGACCCGGGGATCGGGAAGTCGACATTGTTACTGCAATTGTCGCATACAATGGCAGGGCGGGGTCACACAGTTTTGTACGTATCTGGCGAAGAGTCTGCTAATCAACTGAAACTGCGGGCAGAACGTATCGGAGCGACTAACGAGAACCTGTTGGTACTCGCAGAGACCGACCTCGATGTCACCGTGCGAGCGGTGGAGCAGGTCCGCCCCAGTTTTCTCGTGATCGACTCTATCCAGACAATGTACCGCTCAGGACTAACCTCCGCGCCAGGCAGTGTAGCGCAGGTTCGCGAGTGCACGAGTCTGCTCCTGCGGGTCGCGAAACAGTTTAACATTGCCACCTTTATCGTCGGGCATGTCACGAAGGACGGCAGTTTGGCGGGACCTCGCTTGCTTGAACACATGGTTGACGCAGTACTATACTTTGAAGGAGAACGCCACCAAGCCTTTCGGGTCTTGCGCGCGGTAAAGAACCGCTTTGGATCCACGAATGAGTTGGCGATCTTTGAGATGAAAAACGAAGGGCTGCAGGAAGTTGTGAATCCGTCAGAGATGTTTCTGTCGGAGCGAGCCTTGCAGTCACCAGGGTCGGCTGTCGTTGCGGCGCTCGAAGGATCTCGGCCGCTCTTGCTCGAGGTACAGGCGCTCGTCGCGTCGTCGAGTTTCGGCACACCGCGTCGGATGAGTACGGGTGCTGACCACAACCGCGTCAGCCTTGTAATGGCGGTGCTCGAAAAACGGCTCGGACTCCAGTTGCAGTCGTCAGATGCTTATGTCAATGTCGCCGGGGGTATGCGGGTGGATGAACCCGCGATTGATCTCGGTGTCGCCCTCGCGGTGGCTTCCAGTTTTCGCGATCGACCGCTGGCAGCGGGAGACGTATACATTGGAGAAGTAGGACTGACTGGTGAAGTTCGGTCGGTGTCACGCCTGGAGCAGCGGATCCGAGAAGCAGAGAAGCTCGGGTTTGCGCGCTGCTTGGTGCCATCACACAGCCTTGGCGGCTGGAAGTACAATGGGCGGATTGAGGTAAAGGGCGTAGCTTCGATTCAAGAGGCGCTTCAGTTGGCCTTGTAGGGGTGGACAAATGCGGGAGGATGGAAAGCGAGACCAGGACGTCAACAAGATTCTGCGCATGGTAGCCCCTGGTACGACGCTGCGCGAAGGCGTCGAAAACATCCTGCGCGCAAAAACCGGCGGCCTTATCGTGGTCGGTGCGACAGATCAAGTCTTGAACCTCATGGACGGAGGTTTTTCCATCCAGTGTGAACTGACTCCCTCCCACATCTACGAATTGGCCAAGATGGATGGCGCAATCGTCGTGAGTGAAGACCTCAAACGGGTGTTGTACGCAAACGTAAACTTGAACCCCGATCACACCCTCCCGACTTCCGAGACGGGCACCAGGCATCGCACCGCGGAGCGGGTGGCGAAACAAACGGGGCAACTTGTCGTGTGCATATCACAACGCCGAAACGTGATCACCCTTTACCAAGGGTCCTTCAAATACGCACTGAAAGACATTGGCGTGATTCTGACAAAGGCGAATCAGGCTATGCAGACACTAGAGAAATACAAGGCGGTGCTCGACCAGGCGCTGACGAACTTGAGTGCGCTCGAATTCGAAGAACTCGTGACACTACAAGAAGTGACGCTGGTGTTACAGCGCTTTGAGATGGTCTTACGTATCAAGTCCGAGATTAGGCGTTACATCACAGAGCTTGGGTCAGAGGGACGACTGATCAGCATGCAGCTCGAAGAACTCGTCGCAAAAGTCGACGAAGAGGCGTACCTGCTCGTCAAGGACTACGCCCGTTTTGGCCCGGATGAGACGCCGCACCAATTGCTCTCTAGGCTGCACGGCCTTGGCAACGACGAGTTGCTGGAGAACCTCGTGCTTGCAAAGGTGCTGGGTCACAATGTCCCGACCAACGTCAGCGATGAGGCGGTGTCGTCGCGTGGGTATCGGCTGTTGAACAAGATAGCCCGTTTGCCTCAGCCGGTGATCGAAAACATCGTGGAGAACTTCGAGACCCTCACAAACGTCCTTTCCGCGTCTACCGAAGAACTCGACGCTGTGGAGGGAATTGGCGCTGTCAGGGCACGCGCAGTTCGGGATGGCTTAAAACGAATTCAGGAACAGGTCTTCATTGACCGACACATCTAATGCCTTGGTTGACATCGAACGGCTGCGCTGGCATGCGCATGATGGGGGGTTAAAACTGTGATTGACGCGATCACGAAGCGCATACCCAGTCTCTTAACCGTATCTAATCTCGCGCTCGGCATCGGGGCGCTGTTGCTTGCATCCAAGGGCCGGACGTCTGATGCAGCCCTGATGGTTGTGATTGGCATGGTGCTCGATGGATTTGATGGTCGAGCGGCGCGGTTTTTCCACGCAGAGAGTGAGTTCGGGCGGGAACTCGATTCCCTCTCGGACATTGTCACGTTTGGCGTCGCGCCGACGTTAATCTTGTGGCACGTTGTGCTCCGCGACATGGGAACAGTCGGCGTTGCGATCGCGATCTTGTTCCCAATCTGCGGCGCGCTCAGACTCGCGCGCTTTAACGTGGCGAAGAAAGCGACGAATTACTTCGTCGGTCTGCCGATCACGGCCGCTGGCGGTATCTTGGCGACCCTCGCGCTGTACCGGGACCTGCTTGATCCGGCGAACGTGATCTTGTCCTTAGGGATGGTGGTCTTGGCGCTGCTCATGGTCAGTCACGCTCGCTACCCGAACTTCAAAAAGGTGGCTTTCCCGCGTTCAGCCATCGTCGTTGTGCCGCTTTTGGCAATCGCCGTATACATCATTTTTCGCTACCAATACGCTGTCGTGAACCGGCTCATCTTTGTGCCGCTGGCGCTCTACGCCGTCTACGGCATTGGGAGAATGCTCCGGCACCGGCGCCGGCTTCGCAACGACAGGGAAGCCGAACCCGCGAAGCCGGGCTTGAAATGACGCTGGAGCTGCAGCACGAAGTAGTGTAAACTGTTGATCACATAATGAGAGAAGAATCAAGGCATGGACGTACGAAGCCATGCGTGGGGACAGGGTCGAAAAAGTGCAGCGGAAGATAGGCTGTACTGTTTCGGCTTAGTCGCGTTCACGGACTCACTTTTGACGCCATATGAAGCCGATGGTACACTCAAGGTACACCCCAAATTCTTCAAGAGCTTGTCGGGCAGTTGGCGACTCAGGTCTGTGATGCCGTGTTGGCGGTTTGGTGCAAAAATTTTTGCCCATACTACGAATAGGAGGTGACAATCCGATGGTAAAGAGAATTGTCCACTTGTTTTTCACGGTCATTGGGGTGGTGATCGGGTACACGTTTGCCCCGGACTTATTCCTGTATGTCTTTCATCTCAAGTCAGCGCCGTTCTCGACAAAGTGGTTCGGCGCCGCGCTCGGTGGCGCAATCTTTCTCTTGGCCACATTTTGGCTGGTCAATTACGTGGTCACGCTCATCCGTTGGGTCGAAGACAAGCTGCAAAAGGCGCCGCTTGCTGACCTGATCGGAGGAACCATCGGCATGATCTTTGGGCTGTTGGTGGCGTATTTGATGCCGTTGCGCGATTTCAAAGTCGTTGGCTCGGCGCTACAGTTTTTCGTCAGTATTCTCTTGGCGTACCTTGGACTACGCATCGGATTTACGAAGCGGGAGGAACTGCTCTCGCTGTTTTCTGGGCGGCAGGACAAGAAGGAGAGGGACCGCGACAAGGAGAAAGACAAGGACAAAAAAGCTGGGACCGGACAGATGTTTCGCGCGGGAGAGGCGAAGCTGCTGGACACCAGCGTGATCATCGATGGCCGGATCGCGGACCTTGTCCAGACAGGTTTTCTGGATGGGGTACTGGTGATTCCGTCGTTTGTGCTCGAAGAACTGCAGCACATCGCCGACTCCTCTGACGTGTTGAAGCGCAACCGCGGTCGCCGTGGACTCGACGTACTGAATCGCATTCAGAAGGAACTTAAGGTAAAAGTGCAGGTCCTTGAGATTGATTTCGACGACATACAGGAAGTCGACAGTAAACTGGTGCGGCTTGCCAAGCAACAGTCTGCCAAGGTTGTCACGAATGATTTCAACCTGAACAAAGTCTGCGAACTGCAGGGTGTTCAGGTTCTGAACATTAATGATTTGGCAAACGCTTTGAAACCGATTGTTCTACCTGGAGAAGAACTGAATGTCCAGGTCATCAAGGACGGCAAGGAGTACAATCAAGGAGTTGCGTACCTGGATGATGGAACGATGATCGTGATCGAAGGCGGACGGGAGTATATTGGTGGCCGCATCGACGTTTTGGTGACTAGTGTCTTACAGACGTCAGCGGGGCGTATGATTTTCGCGAAGCCGAAATTGCTCGAGAAAGCACTGTGAGACAGCGCTAGGAAGACGATGAGACGCGTTGACTAACTAGGCAGATCAGTTCGGCAAAGGGGTCAGGCTGGCACTGACCCCTTTTGCATGCGTATTTACGTCCGTGGTATGTTGAACCTGTTGATCCTTGAGAAAGTTGGGATGGGATGATCTACGCAGTACTGGTCGCAGCCGGATCAGGTTCCAGGATGGGGTTCCGCAAGCAATACGCTGTACTCGCAGGCGTGGAAGTGTGGGAACGCTCTGCAAGAGCGCTCTTGGCAGGCGGCGTGCACCGAATCTGTTTGGTCATTCCTCCGGGAGATGTAGCTCTGGCGACTGAGAAAGTTGATAGAGCTGGTCTTGGCACAGTCTGTCGCGTGGTGGCAGGCGGAGATACTCGTGCCAAGTCAGTCGCGTGCGGGGTAGCCGCGGTGGAAGCGTGGGGCGCTGCTGATACGGCGGGCGACCGTCGGGTCGACATCGTAGCCGTCCACGATGCAGCTCGTCCGTTTGTTGCCGAGACGGATGTGCGCGCAGTGCTCGATGTAGCGATGAAAACCGGCGCAGCCGTACTCGGGCGCCGATGTATTGATACGATGAAATGGGTTGAACGCGATAAAATTGAGCGAACGCTCGAGCGCAGTGCTCTTTGGCACGCTTTGACGCCACAGGTGTTTCGCCTTGACTGGCTCAAAGCGGGCTTTGCAGCTTGGACGGCACAGGCGGCGGCAACGGATGACTCGGCGCTGGTGGAAAGGCTCGGTTATCCTGTGACGATGGTAGAAGCGACTGCGCCTAACCCGAAATTGACAACGCCAGAAGACTTTCAGTACGCTGATTGGCTGGCAGAGCGCAAATGGGGGATGAAGTAGTGCGAATTGGAACCGGATTTGACATCCATCGCTTTGCCAGAGAGAGGAAACTCATCCTCGGTGGCGTAGAGATAGCGCATCCGCTTGGACTTGAAGGTCACTCAGATGCGGACGTCGTGCTTCACGCACTTACGGACGCGCTCCTCGGCGCGCTTGCTCTCGGCGATATCGGTGGACACTTTCCCAATCACGACCCGGCGTATCGGAACGTCGACAGTGCGTTCATGCTAGCACGCGTGGTCGAACTGGTCATGGAGCGGGGATACAGTGTCGGGAATGTCGATGTCACCGTGATCGCGGAACGTCCGAAATTGCAGCCGTACATCCCGGAGATGCGTGAAAAGATTGCGAAGGTCCTTGCTTGTTCTGTCGATCGCGTCAGTGTCAAGGCGACAACGATGGAACGGCTTGGCAGTATCGGCAGAGAAGAAGGCATCGCGGCTGAAGCTGTGGCATTGCTGGTGCCAATCGGTTCGTCGGATCGATAGAGTGGGGGGCGTACTTAGTGGGGATTGTGCTGTACAATACAATGACTCGAGAGAAAGAACCATTCCAGACGATTGAACCCGGGAAGGTCCGGTTTTACGCCTGTGGGCCGACCGTCTACGACTTGTTTCACCTGGGTAATGCTCGTATGTTTGTCGTCTTTGACACAGTCAGACGTTACCTTGAGTACCGCGGGTATGACGTGCGCTATGTGCAGAACTTTACAGATGTGGATGACAAGATCATCAATCGAGCAAATGAGCTCGGGATGAATGTTCGGGAAGTCGCAAACCGAAACATTCACGAGTACTTTCACGACGCAAAGGCGCTCGGTATCCGCGAGGCGACAGTTCACCCTCGCGTGACAGAGTGCATTCCTGACATCATCGAATTCATTGCCAAACTCGTCAACGACGGGTATGCTTACGCTTCAAACGGGACTGTGTATTTTGACACCGGAACTTTCGAAGACTACGGGAAACTGTCACACCAGTCAACTGATGAAATGCAAGCGGGGTTTCGCATTGAAGTCAGCGACGAGAAACGACACCCGGCGGACTTCGCGCTTTGGAAAGCTGCCAAACCTGGTGAAGAATACTGGGATAGTCCGTGGGGACCAGGACGACCGGGATGGCATATTGAGTGCTCGGTCATGAACTACCTCTATCTCGGTGAAAACATCGACATTCACGGTGGTGGGCGCGATTTGATGTTCCCGCACCACGAGAACGAGATCGCGCAGAGTGAAGCGCACTCGGGCGAACCGTTTGCCAACTACTGGATGCACAACGGGATGATCAACATCAATGGAGAGAAGATGTCGAAGTCCCTGGGCAACTTCGTCACGGCACGCGACCTGTTGCGTCAACACGCTGGGCGGACAATCCGTTTTTACCTGTTATCTGCCCACTACCGTCGACCGCTGAATTACACGGAAGAGGCGATGGCGCAAGCAGAACAAGCCCTCGACCGGATCGACCGGGCCTTGCTGAACCTTGACCACCGCAAGGAAAGTCTGGAACAAGCCAAGGACTTGCTCCATCAGGACCAGGTCTCAGCGTTTTCGGAGTCGGCGGCGCAAGCTCTCGATGAGGTTCGCAGACAGTTCCAGGAGGCAATGGACGACGACTTCAATACAGCTGACGCGATTGCTGCCGTGTTTGAGGGTGTGCGACAAGCGAACAGCTACTTGGCCGGCCGATCGGTGAGTCTAGTCGGGATTGAGCGTTGGCAGAGTTTGCTCCAAGAACTGCTCGAAGTACTTGGGTTGAAGGATGCGACTCTGGCGCCGTTCACGGAAGACGGAGCGGACGACTCAGCCGATACGCGGTTGTCCGCCGAAGAGGTGGAGGCGCTGCTCCGTGAACGGGCGCAGGCGCGAGCAGAGCGTGACTTTGCGAGGTCCGATGAAATCCGCGATCAGTTACTTTCCGCGGACATCGTGATCGAAGATACTCCGCAAGGAACTCGGTGGCGCCGCAAATGACTGCTGGCTGGTCAGCACAGGGGTTGTCCGCGCTTGCCTTGGCCTACGTGGGAGATGCGGTGTGGGAAGTCTACGCGCGCAACCACGTGCTGTGTCTCGGTGTTCGGCGTCCGTCCGAGTTGCACAAGGCTGCAACCCGCTACGTGCGGGCTAGCGCTCAAGCTTGGTTGGCGGACCGGATGTACCCGCTGTTGACAGAGCCTGAACAGGCAGTGTGGCGTCGGGGACGCAATGCTAAAGCAGGACACTTGCGAAAGAGTACGGATGTTTTGACGTATCGGCACAGTACAGCCTTTGAGGCTGTGCTCGGGTATTTGCACGGAACTGGTGATCAGGAGCGACTCGACGAACTCTGCCGCGCGGCCCTGACCTGGATTGATGAATGGGAGGACAACAACAATGCAACGAAGCAGTAGAGGACCAACGAGCCGGACGGAGGGACCGCGCCGCAGTCGGAGTAGTGCCGAGGGGAGAAGAGGGCGCGGTGAAGGGCGGATACAGGGCGACGGTGCGCGAAGTGGACGTCGCGGTCGAACCGAGCGAGCTCCACGCAACCTTGAGTCCCGCTCCACTGCGACCTCATCTCGGGCTAAGCAGGCGTCAGTGCGAACGGAGGAAGTGTCGGAAGCGCCTGAGTTTGTCGCAGGTCGGCGGCCTGTCCTGGAGACATTACGAGCAGGTCGCGCGATTAATAAGCTCTTGATTGCAGAAGGCGCCGAGGGGGGCAGTCTTGCGGAAATTGTCGGCAAGGCGAAAGCGGCCGGAGTCCTGATGCAGAAGGTGCCAAGGTCGCACCTCAGCACCATTGCAGGTGAAGGCCACCAGGGTGTAGTCGCCTATGTGGCGGCACATGAGTATGCTGACCTCACGGACGTGATAGGTCGGCAGACGGGCCAGCCGCCGCTGGTGGTCTTGCTCGACGAGGTGAGTGACCCGCATAACCTCGGCGCGGTTCTGCGGACGGCCGAAGGCGCAGGTGCACAGGGTGTGGTCATTCCCAAACGCCGTGCGGTACCGCTCACAGGAACCGTGGCGAAGGCTGCGGCAGGGGCGCTTGAGTACCTGCCTGTAGCGCGCGTGGCCAATCTCAACCAAGCCATTGACCAGTTGAAGAAAGCAGGGTACTGGGTCGTGGGGAGCACGGCGGAGTCCGGTACTCCGTATACGGAGGTTGATTATAAGGGCAAGATCGCTTTGGTCGTCGGTTCCGAGGGGCAGGGCATCAGTCGCTTGGTGCGCGAGCGCTGCGACTACCTGGTCCGCCTGCCGATGCACGGTAAGGTACAGAGCCTGAACGCGTCCGTGGCCGCGGGCGTGCTGCTGTATGAAATCGTCCGCCAGAGGGGCTAAACGGCGGGCGGACACCTGCGTGATTGTCGACGGTTACAATGTGCTTGGTCGCCGTTTAAAGAAGGGGTTCACAGAGACTACGGATTTGGAAAGTGCCCGCGCGTGGTTACTCTCCAAATCCGGGGAGTACCGCTCTTACACGGGGAACGATGTGATTATCGTGTACGACGCGCACCAGACTACGGGTCACGGCAGCGAGGAGGACACCATGGGCGTCCGAGTGCTCTACACGCTGCCGCAAGAAACGGCGGATGAGCGCATTGAGCGGTTGGTGTACGACCTGCGGGATCGCTATAGGCAGTTGGTCGTGGCCACATCTGACGCCGCCGAGCAACAGGTCGCTTTCGGTGGTGGGGCACTCCGCATCTCGGCTGACGAATGGCTCCGACGCTTGACAGCCACCGAAAAACAGATTGAGCAGTCTGTTGAAGGGCAAAACGAGACGGTGGACTTACAGAGAGCGCGTTTAGGTGACCAAATTCGACAGGATGTTATGAAGATTCTCGAAAAATGGCGGAGGCAATGAATTCTATCATTGATCGTCATAGATTACATAATGTATAATGTCGTCATCCTTGCAGCGGTTGAGGTGATGTTCGGTTGGCGACACAATTGGAAGATGTGCAGGTTCTGCCGCTTGAGGACCGTACTGATGAGGAACTTGTAGAATCCGTGCACTTCGGCGATCACGAAGCACTCGAGTATTTGATCCATAAATACCGAAATTTCGTGCGCGCCAAAG
>JAKAXI010000051.1 GCA_021816665.1 Bacillota bacterium
CGCCAGATTGTCAATCAGGCGACGGCGGATGGACCCATTTGCCAAAATGGTGTGAGCAAGCTGTGTGTTGAAGTTGTTGCCGTCAAAGTTAGTTACTGTCAGAAGCGGCGCTATGTTTAGTTCTTTCGCAGTCTGCAGGGCTAGCGTGTCTTTGGGTGGTTGAAGGGAACCATCCACCCGTGCTTGGTAACTGAACATACAAACATAGGTGAGCGACGGCACGTCGCGCAAGATGTTTGAGTCACTGGAGGTGCCCGTTGGCAATAAATATCCGTTGGCTTCGATGGTAGGGCGGTTGGCTTGCGGGATCTCCTGAGGAAGGTAGAGTGTCTGTCCCGCCATAAGGGCGGTGTTCGCCGTCATGCCGGTCCATCTCTGCAGGCGG
Source organism: Bacillota bacterium (assembly GCA_021816665.1). Classification (GTDB taxonomy): domain Bacteria; phylum Bacillota; class Bacilli; order Alicyclobacillales; family Alicyclobacillaceae; genus Alicyclobacillus_L. Next base: position 386 of record JAKAXI010000051.1, read on the forward strand.
GGGAGTGGTATACCGGCTTTGCGGCTGATGGACGTCAGAGTGTCACCCGACTGAATCGTATAGGGGCGGACGCCGACAGATGGGCCGGGTACCACCAAGTGTAAGCCTGGCACCAACGTGTCCTGGGTTCCGATTTCATTTAGACGATTGACTTCGCGTGTCGTAGTCCCGTACTGTTCCGCGATGCTCTGGACAGTGTCGCCTTCAACAACCGTATGGATCCACATTCGCTATCACTCCCCGCACCAATTCGGCGCGACTCAGCCGCAGACTGCGGCTAGGCGCCTGTTACGGGCATGATATGCGCACAGGTGGTCCCATGTACCGACTATGACGAAACGGTATTTTGTTTGACAAAGACTTCCGCTGTTCCATCTTGGTACACGCTTGTCCAGCCAGGTTGACTGGAGAGGTACGTGGCCAGGACTGAACCTGGTGGGAAAAGAACGATGCTGAAATTGTAGCTACTCATCAAAAGTGGCCCATTCCAGTTCATGTTTTGGATGGCGAGGTAGTTCGAAAAGGTGTTGTTCTGCAAATAGATGTCTGTTCTGCCGTCAATAAACGGCGGGATCCCCCGGTAGATCAGGTACCCACCCCAACTATAGAGGTTGAGCAACTTTCGGTGATTGAGCAGGTGGTGCTGCTCGATGTAGTTCACCGCTGCAATAGGGTACGCCCCGCGGTCCATGTGACTAGAGAAGGACCCCTGAATTTGTGGAAGGCGCGTCCCAAACACGAAGAGGGCAACGAGGCACAGCATGCCGTTAACCATTCGGAGGATGCGCGAGGGGCGCAGCAGAGTGGGCATAGCATCAGACAGCGCTGCAGAGAGCATGGGGCTTGCGGCGATCGCGACGTACGGCATGAAACGCTGGTGGATTAAGGTCATCGCGAAAGCTCCGCCGAAATACAGCGTTTCTCGCATGGGTATGGACTTGCGGCGCGCCAGGATGACGAAGAAGGTGACAATGATAAACGGTAGTACACCGTATTCAAAGTACTGCGTGTGGAAATTCGGGGAAAACCACTCCACAATGTTGTTGGTCATCAACGGATCGGTTGACAACAGCGCGTATGTATAGGCCTTCATCCCGTTCGGGTTGATGAGTCCAGCGAAGAAGCCAACTACCATCACGGCGAGTAAGCGCAGACGCGCCCCTTTCGGCAGCCTCAGTTTCTCAAAGCGGCCTAGACGGGGGATAAAGCTGATGATCACTTCAAGCAGTAACATGAAGATCCCGATGCTCGCCGAACCATGGGAATTTGTCCACAGCACAAACAGCAGCGGGACAAACCACAACACTCGAAACTCGCCATCGCGGACCTTCTGCAGCACCCACAAGAAGACGGCGAACATGAGGTACGAGATGATTTGCGGACGGATAACCCAAAAGACGAGCCCGGCGAACACCCCGAACACGGAAGCAATGGCCGCCACGACACGGTTCCCACCCGAGACTCGCACGCCTGTCGCGTACATGAAGAATACCGTGATCGTCTCAACGCCGACCAAGAGCAGCCAAGCACCAGCGTACTGAAAGTGATTGACGAGCCAGGCGAGCATTACTTCGAACAGCCACTCCTGGGTCACCCAAGGATGGCCGCGCATGGACCACGAAAATGGGTCCGTGGTTGGAATGGTGTGGTGCGACAAGATGTAACGTCCGGTCGCAAGGTGCCACGGCGTATCGGGGTCAGAGATGGGGCTGATGACGTAAACTGCGAAGCCCACCAACCAGATGCACAACACTAATGTCTGAATGCTGAGAAGGCTGTGCCACCACGGACCGTCTGGATCGTGTGCCGTCAATGCCCTCCACACAGACCGCTTGTTCGGTCCTGAACTCACTTCATTCACCCGCGTCCCAGCCTTTCTGCATTCACTAATGATGTCAAAACCCTACCACGGCCAGCGCGTGCGACGGCGCACCGCCCTGGATACCGTGTGAAGAATCCGCAACATGTCGTCTGGTGTTACATAGTCGCAGATCTCAAACTGAGGTAAATCTACCGCGGAAGAAAGTCGCTCGGCGGGCCAGTGCTTATTGGTAGCCTGGCCGAACATCGAAACACGCCGTGAGCAATCTCTCACGACGTCCACCATGGGTAATTCCGCAAACTGGCGCCACATATGGCGAACCAGCTCACGTCGAGTAGGAGTCGGGATAGACCGCATCCGCTTCTTGAAGTCAATGAAGAGAAACGTCCAGTTTGTTGGTAGCACGCCTCGAATCGTCACAGACACACCTGCAGCGCGAACCGAGAACCAGATCACGTCGCTGGAACTTGGTTTGGTGCCCGTATCCCCAGTCCGCTCTGATCCAGGGCCCAAGCGTTCTCCAAAGTGCGATGACGACTGCTGCGGTTCAGACACAAAGTGATTCATGCGCAGACCCGCCCCTTTGCTGACACTGCTTAAGTGAATGCGGTCACGATGAGTAGCACAAGTCTATCACTCGAACAGTGGGACGATTTCGTAGAAACGTGAGTGTACACTTCGCTTCAGAACGACATATTCCCTGCCAAACGAACGGGTTCTCTCGACTCCTTACCGCTCCAGGGCTCCCGTAGAGATTCCTGCGCGAATGCGCAAATTCACGTACAGGAGCGTCATTCCAACCAACATGAACGGCTCCGTGAACAGCGACAGGAAATCTGCAACGACTGAGGCGCCTGTGGCATTTTGGACCAAACCCAGCGCTATCGCTGAAAGGACTGCGCGAACAACTGTTGTTATGACATATATGCAGAATACAAATCCAATGATGTGCCACGCGTTGCGCTGCGCAAGTCGGGCCGACCGAGCTACGGCCGAGATGCCCGCCACGCCTTCGGCGTACACCACCGGGATCACGGCGACGATTTTCACCCCTACCCAAATCAAAACACAGAATAGAGCGATGACAAGCAATACTGTAACGGCTCCCACTACGCTGGTGGGCAGGGCGACCGCTGAAAATACCGCAACAAACAGGCCAATGACGGCCATTCCAGCCAAAGCCGCAAACATAACCAACAGCGATGCCAAGATAAGGCTCCCGACGGCACTGCCGAGCCGATGAAAAGCTTGCGAAAACAAGGCTGGCACGCGTCTGACTCCTCCGGAATCGCGATGATGTTCATGCAGGACCAACTGCACAATGATGCCGTACAACAGCGGTGTCACAATGAGCAGATTGAGGAACATCAGAACCCACGTAATCGGCTGGGGAGTAACACCGGCCTGTTGCTCGAGTTTCGCCAACTGCTGCAAGCTGGTAACTTGTTGTAACTTGGCCAAGTCAATTGGCGCACTCGCAGTCGATGGGTGGTTAAACAAGAGGCTGAGCACAAAGTACGGAACCTGTACGAATACAGATGCGGTTACGATGGACAGAAAACCCCTGCCGTAGTGGCGAAACGTGGCACCGATTAGCCCCCATACGCTCTGCACTCCGGACACCGTTGCTCGATCTCGGTAGCTCATCCGACGCCTCCTTCCTCACTTGTGCGCGTGGTCCCATCATATCACAGACGGTTCTAGCTCGATCCCGGACTTTTCCACCAACTTCCGGTACAGGCCGTCCGTCTCCATCAATGCGGCGTGGTTGCCCTGCTCCACGATGCGCCCTTTATCGAGCACAATAATTCGGTCCGCATGACGGACCGTTGAAAGTCTGTGCGCGATGACTAGCGTAGTGCGATTCTCTGCCACTGCCTGGAGTCCACGCTGCACGAGAGCTTCGGTCTGGCTGTCGAGGTTGGCAGTGGCTTCGTCGAGAATCAACACGCGCGGGTTCAGGCAGACGATGCGGGCAAAAGAGATGAGTTGGCGTTCACCCATCGAAAGGTTTGTCCCTTTCGCGTAGAGGCGTGTCTGGTAGCCGTCCGGTAAGCGCTCGATGATTTCATGTGCCCCGACTGTCTTCGCAGACTCGACAACCCAAGCGTCGTCGATGTCTGTACGAAACAGGCGAATGTTATCGGCCACTGAACCTGTGAACAGGTTCACTTCCTGTTGCACCAAGCCAACGAGTTGGTGAAGGTCTGTTTGGCGGTAATCTTGGACGTTGATCCGGTCGAGCGTGATGGTCCCGTCCTGAGGTTCGTAAAAGCGAGCCAGCAAACTCATGACGGAACTCTTTCCCGCTCCGGTGGCTCCCACGAACCCGATGAACTGGCCGGGTTCGACCAGAAACGATATATCCTTTAACACCGGCGCATCAGCTGAGTAGCCAAACGTGACGTGATTGAACTCGACCCTTCCCTGCACAGACTCAGCGCCTTGAACTTCCACCGGGTGAGGTGCATCCTGAATCGCGGGCACCACGGACAACACTCGACCGATGCGCTCTGCGGCGACCATGGAGGACTGCAAGGTATTCCACTGCTGCGTGATGGCGTTGATCGGTTGAAAGAAGCGCTGGATGTAGCTGATGAACGCATACAGGGTTCCAAACAAAATCACCTTGTGCAACACAGCTCCGCCGCCGACCCATACGACTCCAGCCACTGCAACATTGCCAAGGAGTTCGAGCACACGGTTAAACATCACCGAGACGGTGTACTCGTGGACGTTGGCCTGACGATGACTTTCGTTCAGTTGGTTGAATGCCCGATTTTGCCGCGGCTCTTGGTGAAAAACCTGAATGATGCGCATGCCGGCGAGGTTTTCGGCGAGAAAAGCGACAATGTTCGACAAGCGTGATCGCGTCGTCTGGTACGCTCGCCGCAACGCGGAGCGAAAGCCAAGTGAGATAAGGGCAATGACCGGGATGATCAACATCGCGTATGACGCAATGCGCCCATCGAGTTCGAACATCGCGACGACGATCATCACAATCGCCAATCCGTCACGCACCATGCTGAGGAAAAACTGCGTAAAGAACTGGCTCACGGTTTCTGTGTCATTTGAGACGTTGGTCACGAGCCGGCCAATAGCGTTGCGGTCAAAAAAGGCCATGCTCTGTCGTTCAATATGCGTGAACAGGTCGAGTCGAATGGCTCGTATGATGCTTTGTCCAGAGTACTGGAGCAACTGAATTTGCGCGTAGTTCGCCGCGAGTCCGACAAGGACAATGCCCGCGTACACTGCGGCAATGAGGTAAACGCCGTGCAAGTTTGGATGATGGCCGGAGATGTCTCTGTCGATCGCGATCTTAACCAGGTACGGCTGCAACACGTTCGTCGCATTGTAAATCGCCACGAGGACGAGCACGCCAATGAAGTTCCAGAGAAACGGCCGCGCATACGGGAGCAACCGGAACAGGCTCTTCATACTCCCCCGCCGTGCCGCGGGCATGGCATCTAGACTGGTGCTCATGCGGTCACCTCCTCTGTCTCCTGTTGCATCGCGTACATTTCGGCGTAGACGCCGCCTGCGGCCACTAGTTCATCATGCGTGCCGTGTTCAATCGGCTGGCCGTCATCAAGGACGAGAATCTGATCGGCGTGCCTCACTGCGGACAACCGATGCGCGATGATGAGCGTCGTCTTGTCCTGACGAAGGTCGCGCAGGTGCGACAGAATCGTCTTCTCTGTGTTCATGTCAACCGCAGACAAGCTGTCGTCGAGGACAAGCACCGGCGCGTCCTTCAAGAACGCGCGAGCAATGGCGGTTCGCTGCTTCTGACCGCCGGACAGGGCGACGCCGCGTTCACCGATGACTGTGTTGAATTTGTTCGGAAACTCCTGGATTTCATCATACATGCAGGCGTAGCGTGCCGCCTCAGCGATCTCGTGTGAGGTCGCATCCTCGCGGCCAAAGGAAATATTTTCGCCGACGGTCGTCGAGAACAGAAAACCGTCTTGGGGGACATAGGCGATTGCCTCGCGAAGCGCTGCCAGGCGCAGTTCGCAGATGTCCACACCGTCCAGAAAGATGGTGCCTGACGGCGGGTCAAAAATCCGCAACAGCAGGTTGACGAGCGTCGTCTTTCCGGACGCGGTACGGCCGACAATCCCGACCGTTTCCCCTGGGTTGACGTGGAGGGAAATGTTCTGGAGGGCGGCGTGATCGCCGTCCGGATAGTGGTATTCGGGGAGGTCAATGCGAATGGCCCCGTGTACGGTGCCAAGCTCGACGGGGTGCTCTGGATCGACAATGTCAGGCGCCTCGAGCAACAGCGTCTTCAATCTGACGAGCGAAGCGGAGGCGCGCTGGAAATTGTTGATCACGAAGCCGATCTGCTGCAAAGGCGTCGTCAGCATCCCGAGGTACAGCGTGAACGCGACAAAACCGCCCAGTTTAATGTCACCGATAAGCGTCAGGTAGCCACCGTAGCCCAGGGCGATCACGAAACTAATCGAGCCCATCAGCGGGATCAGCGATTGAAACAGCGCGCTCCGACGGAACAAATGCATCTGTTTGGAAACAATGGCGTCAACGCGGCGTTCAAAGCGCTTCGCCTCGATCGACTCGTTCGCTGTCGCTTTGACAAGGCGCACTGCACTCAGGCTCTCCTCGGTCAACTCCGCCATATCGGAGAGTGCCTCCTGCACTTGTCGTGAGGCACCGCGAACCTTTGGGCCCATCCAGACGACGAACAGCGGGACAAACAAAATCGGGATCATGCTGACCAGCGTCAACGTGACACTGACGGTGCGAAACGTCATGAACAGCGTCGACGCGAGTAGAAAGACCGCGTTGCTCATCATGTTCATGCCGCCGGACAACGACTCACGGACGGTCTGCACGTCGCTCATGGCGTGGTTCAGCAAATCGCCGATGCTGCGTCCGCGGAAGTACGCCGTCGACAGCGTTTCCCAGTGTGCGAACAAGCGGCGGCGCAACAAGTACTCAAACTGTCGCCCGGTACGGCCGTTCGTCATCTGCCCAACGCCGTAGAGGATGACGTAGAGGACTCCGACGAGCGCGAGTTTGAAACTGTATACGACCACCCCATGCATAGTCAGTTGGCCTTGCGACAGGGTGTTCGTGAATTGGCCGAGGATATTTGGAAACTGCACCATAATGAGTTCGGATACGAGAATCGAGAGAATACCAGCGGTATAAATCCACTTTTTCGACCAGATAAAGTCCTTTAACAGCTTGTTCGGGTCGTCGATCGCGCGTCCCACCTTTCCATTTCCGTAACAAAACCCCGCAGCGATTGCACCTGCGTTGCAGGGCCGCCAAGCGGGATCAAATGCAGTTGTGAAAATCCTTCGGATGCAGAAATAGTTTACCAAAGAAAGCAGAAGAATGCATCGGTCAAATGCCAACGGCCACCGCTTGTGACGTCTACGCGACGTCACAAGCGGTGGCAGATTCCATGACTTAATTCCGAACTTGATTGTGCATGGCTTAAGTCCGAGCTTAATTATGGGCCGATCTCACGCTTGATGGTTCTAAACCGCACCATGTCATTTGGAGTGTGATCTCGTACCTGTGCCTGAGAGGGCGAATTAATACCCTGGCTTGCCTAAACGCCGAAACATGTTGCCTTTGTACGCTTCAACACCTGGCTGGTTAAACGGATTGACACCGAGCATGAGCGCACTGACAGCACACGCGTACTCGAAAAAGTAGAACAAAGCACCAAGTGTTCGCTCGTCTCGGCGAGCTACAGTCAAGGTCAGGTTTGCCACTCCGCCCGACACATGTGCGTCCTGCGTCGCCAGGTATGCGGCCTCGTTGATTTCGCCTATGGGCCGCCCGGCGAGGTACTCGAGACCGTCGTCAATGTCCGCAGCGGTGGGCACAGTCTGATGTGTCTCTGCGTTCTCCAGCCACAGCACCGTTTCGAACAAATTTCGCGTTCCATCCTGGACAAACTGTCCCAGCGAGTGTAGGTCGGTCGTAAAGCCAAGCGAGGCCGGGAAAACACCTTTTCCATCCTTGCCTTCGCTCTCTCCGAACAGCTGTTTCCACCACTCCGCAAAGCTGCGCAGTCCGGGCTCGTAGAAGGCGAGAATTTCGGTCCCATAGCCGCGCTGGTACAGCGCGTTGCGCACAGCGGCGTATACAAAGGCCGGATTCTCGGCTAATTCCTCTCCCACGGCCGTGTCATTCGCGCCTGTGCCGGAATTCAGCGGCCGTGTGAGGTTGGCCTCCATCTCAGCAGCGCCCGCCAGCATCTGAACAACATCGACACCGACCGCAGCAAGCGGCAAAAGGCCAACTGGCGTCAACACGGAGAAGCGGCCGCCAATGTCGTCCGGGATCACAAACGTTTCGTAACCTTCCTTGTCCGCCAACTGTTTCAGCGCGCCCTTCGCAGCATCAGTCGTGGCGTAAATGCGGCGTTTTGCCTCTTGCGGGCCAACCTGATTGACCAGCCAGTCGCGCAGAACGCGAAACGCCACGGCCGGTTCTGTTGTTCCGCCGGACTTCGAGATCACGTTTAGGACCACGTATTTACCTTCGAGCACCACCATCAAATCGCGCAGTTCGCTCGCACTCAAATGGTTTCCCGCGAAGTAAAGTTCCGGTCCACCGCGCTCCTCTCGCGGCAATTGGTTGTAGTATGCCGATTTGCACCAATCGAACGCCGCCCGCGCGCCTAAATAGGACCCGCCGATACCGATCACGACGAGCGCCTCCGCGTGACTACGAATATCTGCTGCTGCTTCAAGTACGCGGTCGAGCACACTTGTCGACGAGTTCGTGTGTGGCGGCTCGTCCTCCACCCCTGGGCCGTTCGCTGTGCTAAGCCGGTTCGCCGTGCTCCCGCCGGAGAGCGATGGACCTTTGGCGGTGCGACTTGCATTCAGGATCTCGCTTGGCCAGTGCAGCCAGCCGAGAAAGTCGCCGCCCGGCACATCGCCTCGCAAGAGGCGTGCCTGTATGTCCGCCCAGGCAGAGGGGCGGCACCAGTCAGCGGGATCGACAAAGGGTTGAGCGTGCGTCAAATCTAAGTGGATGAGTCCTGTCATGTCTGTCACCTCGTTGCGCTTATGCTATCATATTCAATCAGAAAAGGTGGAATGGAGGGGTGGAAATTGGCCGACTTGACACCGCGACAACAGCGCTTGCTAGAAATGCTCCGGGACGACCGCGAACCAATCACAGGAACTCGCCTCGCCGAAGCGTGTGAAGTGACTCGCCAGGTCGTTGTGCACGACATCGCTGTGCTTCGAGCGGCCGGGATCGACATCCTCTCGACACCCCGGGGCTATTGGCTGCAGACATCTGAGAACACGGACGTCCGGCCGACACATATTTTGGCCGTGTGCCACAGACCGGACCAAACGGCGGACGAACTGTTTACTCTTGTTGATCACGGTATCACCGTCCTCGACGTCACCGTGGAACATCCTCTGTATGGCGAACTGCACGGGTCGCTCCACTTGTCTTCGCGCAAAGACGTCGAGTGGTTTATGCAACAGTGCGCAAGGTCGAGCGCGACGTTCCTCTCATCGCTCACCGATGGCCACCACCTGCACAACATCGCATACCCGAGCCATCAACGCCTGCAAGAAGCAATCGCCGAACTGCGCCGCATCGGCATCCAGGTGTTCGAGTAAAGGCTATGGCGTGGGGGCCGGC
>JAKAXI010000052.1 GCA_021816665.1 Bacillota bacterium
GAAAGAAGTGGCGCGCTCCGGACTGTGGAAGCGGCGCTTGATCTCGGACGCGACATTTACGCGGTGCCTGGCCCCATTACGTCTGTGCACTTTCGCGGTTCGCACAAGCTTCTTCAGGATGGGGCTCGCATTTTGGTTGATCCTCTGGATGTGTTGACAGACTGGGGGTTATCATGCGATGCAGTGGACCAACGAACTGTGCCTGCGCGCTGGCGTTCCATGTACGACTGTCTGGATGGTCCCGTGACGGCAACCCATCTTGAGCATCAACTCCAGGCATCAGCTTCTGAAGTGTTTGCAGGTCTCCTTGAGCTCGAACTAGCTGGTTTTATTGAGCGAGTACCTGGGGGGCTGTACCAGCGCTGTCGCCACGGGCACTAGTGTGAAACTGGTAAGGTTTGCAAAGTGGTTTTTGCGGGTGCTAAGATGTGAGCAACTTTTGCACCGCCGTGGACGTTCCGAATCAAGGAGGAAAACCATTGGCCGATTACCTCGTCATCGTCGAATCGCCAGCCAAGGCGAAAACGATCGAAAAATACTTGGGAAAGCGATACTCAGTTAAGGCGTCCATGGGACACGTGCGGGATCTGCCGAAGAGCAAACTCGGCGTCGATGTGGACCATGACTTTGAACCTCACTACATTACGATTCGCGGTAAGGGAGACCTCATCAAGTCTCTGCGCACAGCCAGCAAGAAGGCGAAGCGCGTATTTCTGGCGGCTGACCCTGACCGCGAGGGGGAAGCTATCGCCTGGCACTTGGCGCAGTTGCTTGAACTCGACCCAAATGACACTTGCCGCGTGGTCTTTCATGAGATTACGAAGGACGCTGTCAAAGAAGCCTTTACAGAGCCGCGCAAACTCGACCAAGACTTGATTCGCGCACAGCAGACGCGGCGTATCCTAGACAGATTGGTTGGCTATCGTTTGAGTCCGTTGTTGTGGCGAAAGGTCAAAAAAGGTCTGTCGGCGGGCCGTGTGCAGTCTGTTGCGGTGCGGCTCATCGTCGACCGCGAGCGCGAGATTCGGGCGTTTATCCCAGAGGAGTACTGGAGTGTAGACGCGATGTTCGTTCTCGACGAAGGTGTGCTTACCGCACGCTTCGTCGGCTACGACAACGAAAAGACGCCGCTTTCGAACCGCGGCGCTGTCGACGAGTTACTGGCTACCTTGACAGGTGCCGCTTTTCAAGTGGAAAAAGTGAAGCGTTCAGAGCGTCGGCGAAACCCAAGCGCGCCGTTCACGACCAGCAGCCTGCAACAAGAGGCAGCGCGTAAACTCGGTTTCCGGGCGTACAAGACGATGTCGGTGGCGCAACAGCTGTACGAAGGTCTCGATGTAGGGGCTGAAGGCAGCGTGGGGTTGATCACGTACATGCGAACGGACTCGACAAGGATTTCCGAGTCTGCGCAAGTTGAGGCGCGGGCTTTGATTCAAGACCGTTACGGGGCAGCGTACGTGCCCAAAGAGGCCAAACAGTACAACACGAAATCGAGTGCACAAGACGCCCACGAAGGTGTCAGACCGACGAGCGTGGAACGTGACCCGGAGTCTGTAAAGCCCTTTCTCAGTCGAGATCAGTACAGGCTATACAAGCTCATCTGGGAGCGCTTCGTGGCGAGCCAGATGACCCCTGCACTGCTCGACACCACAACGGTGGACATTCGCGCTGCACGCGCTTTGTTCAGAGCGACCGGTTCTGTGCTGAAGTTTCCTGGTTTTATGGCGGTGTACACCGAAGGAACGGATGACAACACGAATGAGGATGTCACGTCTAAGTTGTTGCCACCGGTGGAGGACGGACAAAAACTACCCGACCCTGGGTTGAAACCGGAACAGCACTTCACACAACCACCCCCGCGTTACTCCGAGTCGAGTTTGGTGAAATCCATGGAGGAACTGGGGATTGGCCGACCTAGCACATACGCGCCGACCATCGATACGATTTTGAAACGCGGGTACGTGGTTCTGGAGCAAAAGCGATTTGTGCCAACAGAACTCGGTGAAATCGTCGTGGACCTGTTGATTGAGAACTTCCATCAACTGATTGACGTCGACTTCACGGCTCACTTGGAGAAAGAGCTCGATGAGGTGGAAGACGGTGACGTGGACTGGGTCAAGCTGCTCGGACAGTTTTACGAGTCGTTCGAGGCTGACCTTGAGCGGGCGGAAAGCACACTCGAACACGTCCATATTGAAGATGAAGTCTCTGACGTAGAGTGCGAAAAATGCGGCCGTATGATGGTGATTAAGCAAGGGCGATACGGCAAGTTTCTGGCGTGTCCTGGATTCCCAGAGTGTCGCAACACCAAACCCATCACCAAGGAAGTTGGGGTCAACTGTCCGCACTGCGGCAAGCCGCTCGTGGAGCGCAGGGGGAAGAAGCGTAAAGTCTTTTATGGCTGCAGTGGCTATCCCGATTGTGACTACGTGCTCTGGAATCAGCCGACAGGACAGCTGTGCCCGATCTGTTCACATCCGCTGGTCGAGAAGCGCAACAAAGGCCAAGTCACAATTGTCTGCAGCAACGAGTCTGCACACGCCGGTGCTGCGGCCACGGAACCGACGCGAGCGCAGGCTAACGTACGCTCGTAATTCCAAATCGACACAGCCGGTAGGGAGGAATACCACCGTGGTCGTGACAGTAATCGGCGCTGGCCTTGCCGGATCTGAGGCCGCATGGCAGATTGCACAGCAAGGCGTACCAGTGAAACTGTATGAAATGCGGCCGATTCGCAAAACCCCAGCGCACCACACAAGTCAATTTGCTGAACTGGTGTGTACGAATTCACTGCGTGCAGCAGGTTTGACGAATGCGGTGGGTCTGTTGAAAGAAGAGATGCGTCGGCTCGGTTCGCTCGTGATGGCGTCTGCTGACCAGCATGCAGTACCCGCCGGCGGTGCCCTCGCGGTGGACCGTGAAGGTTTCTCCGCAGCTGTCACGGCACGGCTGGAGAGCCATCCGCTTGTTGAAGTGGTTCGCGAAGAAGTGTCAGTCATTCCGGAGGACGGCGTTGTGGTGGTCGCCACTGGCCCGCTCACCTCGGACAGTCTGTCTGCATCTATTGCAAACTTCTTCGGCGAGAACCACTTGTATTTTTTTGATGCAGCGGCCCCGATCATCACAAAAGAGTCAGTAGACTCGGATAAGGTTTTTCTCGCCTCGCGTTATGACAAGGGCGGCGCGTCCGACTACATCAACTGCCCTTTTACAGAAGAAGAGTTTCAAGCGTTCTACGATGCCTTGGTCAGCGCTCAAACCGCTCCTGTGCACGACTTTGAAGAGGAGAAGTACTTCGAAGGTTGCATGCCGATTGAAGTCATGGCGAAGCGCGGTGCGAAGACGCTGTTGTTTGGGCCTATGAAACCTGTGGGTTTAACCGATCCGCGCACAGGTAGGCGCCCTTATGCGGTAGTACAGTTGCGCCAGGACAATGCCGCGGCAACCTTGCTCAACCTCGTCGGCTTCCAGACGCATTTGAAGTGGGGCGAGCAATCCCGGGTGTTCCGCATGATCCCTGGGCTTGAGCAGGCGGAATTTGTGAGATACGGTGTCATGCACAGGAACACATACATCAACAGCCCGCAGGCTCTTCTCGCGACATACCAGACCAAACGGCGTGAGACCTTGTTTTTTGCAGGCCAATTGACGGGTGTAGAAGGGTACGTGGAGTCGGCTGCGGCTGGTCTGGTCGCTGGTCGAAATGCTGCGCACTTGGTGAAAGGGATGCCCCTCGTCACCTTTCCCCAGACAACCGCAATTGGCAGCCTTGCACACTACATCACGCACGCAGACCCGAGGAACTTTCAGCCGATGAACGCGACGTTCGGAATTATTCCACCGCTTGAGACGAGGATACGAGAAAAACGCGACCGCGCTTTGGCCTTGTCGGAACGGGCTCTCGAAGACCTGTCGACACTTGTTCTCGGAGTGTCTCATGAGCGTTCTTGATTCTGCTGTAGATGCCTTTCTGCGGGAGCGCACCATGACTCGTGGCTCGTCCATGCGCACGGTGGAAGCGTACGGGCGAGACCTCGAAGCAATTGTCAACTATCTGGCTCAAACGGGTGTGGGCGATGTGAAGGCTATCCGACCGTCGCACCTGCGCAGTTTCATGGCTGCAGAACTCGAGCGCGGATTGGCAAAATCGTCACTCGCTCGCCGACTGTCCTGCTACCGAAGCTTCTTTGATTTTCTTATCCGCGAGGGTGAGATCGAGGTGAATCCGGCCAGAGCGCTCTCCTTGCCTAAACAGCCAAAGCCGGTTCCGAGCTTCTACTATCCTGAAGAGGTCAAGGCACTGCTTGAGTCCATTAGTGGTTCGGACTTGTGGTCACTGCGCGATCGGGCGCTATTGGAGTTTCTCTACGCGGCTGGAGTTCGAGTCAGTGAGTGCGTAGGACTTGACGTGTCAGATGTCTCTCTGCAGGAGGGGACGGCTCTCGTCTTTGGCAAGGGTGGCAAAGAGCGCTATGTGGTCGTCGGGCACAAGGCGATTGAGAGCATGGTTCGATACCTCGACGCGCGATCGGCGCACGTGTTTGTCGACTCAAGTGAAAAGGTTACCCCGGAGGCGTTGTTTGTGAATCGACGCGGTGGACGGTTGACGGACCGCAGCGTACGACGCATCCTTGACTTGCACATACGTCGCGTTGCGGGATTGTCACACATTAGTCCGCATGCACTCCGACACAGTTTTGCAACGCACCTGCTAGACGGTGGTGCTGACCTTCGGGTTGTGCAAGAACTGCTCGGCCACGCGAGTCTGTCTACGACTCAGATTTACACGCACACGTCGCGCGAACGGCTCGCACAGGTATATCATCAGGCGCACCCGAGAGCGTGATGCAGAGCGGTTGAACGTTTGTAGAGAGGGATGATGGCACGGTGGAGATGCAGCTACACGGAACGACGATCTTCGCGATCCTCAAAAATGGTGAGGCGGCGATGGCCGGGGACGGGCAGGTTACACTCGGGAACAGCATGATTATGAAACACGGTGCGCGTAAAGTGCGCAGGCTGTACGGCGGCGAAGTTGTTGCCGGTTTCGCCGGTTCAGTCGCTGACGCGTTCACGTTGTTTGAGAAGTTTGAGGCAAAGCTTGAGGAGTACCACGGGAACTTGCAGCGAGCGGCGGTAGAACTCGCCAAGGAGTGGCGGTCAGACAAGGTACTGCAAAAGCTCGAAGCGATGCTTTTGTGTATGAACCGGGAACACCTGTTCATTCTCTCCGGCGGGGGAGAAGTCATTGAACCGGACGACGGCGTCTGCGCGATTGGGTCTGGGGGAGCGTACGCCCTCGCAGCGGGACGCGCGCTCGATCGCAATACTGACCTCGGCGTCGCGCACATTGCGGAACAGGCGCTTCGAATCGCCTCAGAGATCTGCGTGTTTACAAACGACCACATAGTTGTAGAGTCCCTGACCAGGGAGTAGATATGGGAAGCAGAAGGAGCCAGCGCGAGCGCGCTCTGGAATTGCTAGAAGACAGGGGAGGCGAGTACAAGTGGCCAATGCTGAACTCACGCCTGCGCAGATTGTGGCGGAACTCGATAAGTACATTGTCGGGCAGAAACAGGCTAAGCGGGCGGTGGCGATAGCTCTGCGAAATCGGACACGTCGTGCCAAACTGCCGCCGGAACTTCAGGAAGAGATCACGCCGAAGAATATCCTGATGATTGGGCCGACGGGTGTAGGCAAGACGGAGATTGCGCGGCGCTTGAGCCGACTCGTCGGTGCGCCGTTCATCAAGGTAGAAGCGACAAAGTTCACCGAAGTAGGGTACGTGGGTCGTGATGTCGAGTCGATGGTGCGCGACCTGGTGGAAACCGCAGTTCGAATGGTCAAAGCTGAATACGCTCTGCGGGTTCAGGACCATGCGCAAGACCTCGCCAACGAGCGAATCGCGGCAGCGCTAGTGCCTGACCCGAACGCGAAGAGAAATAATCGCAATCCGTTCGAGATGTTTCTGGGTGGGATGAGTGGTTCCGGTGAATCGGACAATGCGTCTGAGAGTGTGCGGTCCGAACGCAGGCGCATCCTTCGACAACTGGAAATGGGGGAATTAGAAGACCGCCTCGTGGAAGTGGACGTAGAGGAGCAAGCAACTCCGCCAGCATTCAACTTCATGCCGGGCATGGGAGCGGAAGGCGCAGGAAACTTGCAGGAGATGCTTGGCAACTTGCTGCCAAAGCGCACCCGCAAGCGGAAGATGACTGTGCGCGAAGCGAGACAGGTGTTGACTCAGGAGGAAGCGCAGAGGCTGATCGACATGGAGAGCGTCGTTGCCGAAGCGGTGCACCGCGCTGAGAACCACGGGATCATCTTCATCGACGAAATGGATAAGATTGCTGGCCGTGAGCACCGTGGCCCGGATGTGTCGCGCGAAGGTGTGCAGCGGGACATTCTGCCGATCGTTGAAGGCTCGACGGTTGTCACGAAACACGGTCCAGTCAAGACGGATCACATGCTGTTTGTTGGAGCAGGTGCCTTTCACATCTCCAAACCGTCCGACCTCATCCCGGAACTGCAGGGTAGATTTCCGATTCGGGTCGAACTGACCAGCTTGAGCGCCGAGGATTTTGGCCGAATTCTGCGTGAACCGCAGCATGCGCTTCTCAAACAATACACAGCGCTTCTGCAGACCGAAGGGATTCAAGTGAAGTTTACTGACGACGCCATCACACGGATTGCGGAAATGGCGGCGCAGGTGAACGCTGAAACCGAGGACATTGGTGCTAGACGCCTTCACACGTTGGTGGAGAAAGTACTTGAGGAGCTATCGTTCGAAGCGCCAGACGTTCATCTTGAAGAGGTTGTCATCACACCGCAGTATGTCGATGAAAAGCTCCACTCAATCGTGGTCAACCGCGATGTAAGTCAGTTCATCCTCTAATCGGCCTAAAATCTACCGACGTGGCAGGGGCTTTGGTTGCCTGCTTTCCTGCCGCTGTGTTATATTAGAATGCAGTGTGACAGCCCGCCGTTCGCGGAGTACACACGCTTGCGGATGCTCTGTCGGTGCCTAAAGGGAACTTGGGTCGCAGAGCAGTGGATGCAGGCGGAGGGAAAACCACAGGAGGTTGACTATGGCGATCATTTCTATGAAGCAACTGCTCGAAGCTGGTGTGCACTTTGGACACCAGACCCGTCGCTGGAATCCGAAGATGGCAAAGTACATCTTCACAGAACGCAATGGAATCTACATCATCGACTTGCAGAAGACGGTCCGCAAGGTCGAAGAGGCGTACAACTTTGTGCGTGATCTGTCTGCGTCCGGCAAGACTTTGATGTTCGTGGGCACAAAGAAGCAGGCTCAAGAGTCTGTTCGCGACGAGGCGTTGCGGTCGAATATGTTTTACATCAATCAGCGCTGGCTCGGCGGCACGCTGACCAACTTCCCAACGATTCAAAAGCGCATCGCGCGTTTGGAAACCCTTGAGAAGATGGAAGAGGATGGAACGTTCTCTGTTTTGCCGAAGAAAGAAGTCATTCTTCTGCGCAAGGAGAAAGACCGCTTGGAGAAGTTCCTTGGCGGCATCAAAGGCATGAAGTCGCTGCCTGGCGCAATGTTTGTGATTGACCCTCGCAAAGAACGCATCGCGGTGGCGGAAGCTCGGAAGCTCGGGATTCCGATTGTCGCGATTGTCGATACCAACTGTGACCCGGATGAGATCGACTACATCATCCCGGGCAATGACGATGCGATTCGCGCCGTAAAGTTGCTCACGGGAAAAATGGCCGACGCTGTGCTTGAAGGCGCACAGGGCGGCGAGGACGAGACCACCGCGTAATTCGCGGGGACGCACGCCGAACTTTGGCACGTTCAGCCACTTGGAATGACGTCAGAGGTGAGGGGTGACGAGAGCGCTACGCCTCGTCACCTTTTTTCTGGAGGCACCCATACTTATCAGAGCGATTCGACAACAGGAGGGAACACTGTGGAAATTACAGCAGCAATGGTCAAAAAACTGCGTGAAGCATCCGGCGCAGGTATGATGGACTGCAAAAAGGCTTTGACAGAGGCAGATGGAGACATGGAGCGCGCAACGGAACTTCTGCGCGAAAAGGGTCTGGCATCGGCATCCAAGAAAGCTGGACGCGTTGCGGCCGAGGGAGTAGTTGAGGCGTACATTCACGGTGCTGGACGCATTGGCGTGCTTGTAGAGGTGAACTGCGAGACAGACTTTGTCGCCAAGACGGACAACTTTAAACAGTTTGTGCGGGACATCGCAATGCACATTGCAGCGTCAAACCCGGAGTACGTTGGCCGCGGGGAAGTACCTGCGGATAGAGTTGAGAAAGAACGCGAAATTTTGCGCGCGCAAACGCTGAACGAAGGCAAACCTGCCAACATCGTGGACAAGATTGTAGACGGACGCATCGACAAGTTCTTTAAGGATGTCTGTTTGCTCGAGCAACCGTTCGTCAAGGAGCCTGATAAGACGGTTGAGCAGTTGGTGAAGGAGAAAATTGCACAAATCGGTGAAAACATCTCCGTTCGCCGCTTCGCCCGGTTTGTGGTTGGCGAAGGGATTGAGAAGGAAGAGACGGATTTCGTGGCAGAAGTCATGGCGCAAGTTCGCCGCTAACCTGGACGGGGGACACTTCGGTGTTCCCCTTCCCGCATGACCCGAGCCTTGTGAGAAGACAGGACGGAGGATGGCAGTATGCCAACACCGAAGTATCAACGAGTCGTGCTAAAACTGAGTGGAGAGGCGCTAGCTGGCGAGCGTGGATTCGGGATCGACCCGCTCGTCGTCGACGACATTGCGGCACAAGTGGGCGAGGTGGCTCGTCTCGGCGTTGAAGTCGCTGTGGTTGTCGGGGGCGGAAACATCTGGCGTGGTGCCGTGGGCAGCAACCAGGGTATGGACCGCGCAACTGCAGACTATATGGGAATGTTGGCGACGGTATTAAACGCGCTAGCTCTCCAGGATGCTCTGGAAAAACTGTCTGTGGACACGCGAGTGCAGACCTCTGTGGAAATGCGCCAGGTGGCTGAGCCGTATATCCGGCGCAGGGCGATTCGTCATTTGGAAAAGAAGCGGGTTGTGATTTTTGCCGGCGGTACGGGGAATCCGTACTTCTCCACTGACACAACAGCGGCCCTGCGGGCGGCAGAAATAGAGGCCGAAGTGATTTTGATGGCGAAACACGGAGTCGACGGGGTGTACACTGCAGATCCCCAGAAAGACCCAGACGCGGTAAAGTACGATGAACTGACGTTCATCGACGTACTGAACAAAGGGCTTGGCGTCATGGACTCGACCGCTACGTCCCTGTGTATGGACAATGACATTCCTCTGATTGTCTTTGCGCTGCAAGAACAAGGGAACATCTTACGCGCTGTGATGGGCGAGAACATCGGGACTTTTGTGAGGAGGAAGATCCGTGCTTGACGAGATTCAGAAGTCTGCGGAAGAGCGGATGCAAAAGGCGGTCGAGGTGTTGCGCCGCGACCTCACGTCTGTCCGAGCAGGACGGGCGACTCCGGCTATGTTGGACAAAGTGACCGTTGAGTACTACGGATCACAGATGCCTGTCAACCAAGTTGCGAGCGTAAATTCCCCAGAGCCGCGCATGTTGACGATCGCGCCGTGGGATAAGTCGATGCTCGGAGATATTGAACGGGCGATCCAAAAATCCGACTTGGGACTCAATCCCAACAACGATGGTTCCGTGATTCGCTTGGTTGTCCCCGCCCTGACAGAGCAGCGTCGCCAGGAGCTTGTGAAGCAAGTGCGAAAAATGGCTGAGGAAGCGCGGGTTGCAG
>JAKAXI010000053.1 GCA_021816665.1 Bacillota bacterium
GCTTCCGCGTGGATGTAAGAGATCTCCTTCAGCTTCAGCGAACCTTCCAATGCGACTGCAAAATCGAGCCCACGACCGATAAAAAATGTGTCATTTACGTGCGCCCAGTCCTGCGCAAACTTTTCGATCTGCGGCGCTGTGTCAAGCACTTGGTCGGCGACCTGCGGCAGGCCATCAATGCCTTTCAACACGGCATGCAGGTCATCTACACTGATGCGGTTGCGTTCCACTGCAAAGTGGAGAGCTAACAGGTACAACACCACCAACTGCGTGGTGTAGGCCTTGGTTGACGCCACTGCAATTTCTGGTCCCGCTTGCGTGACGAGCACATCGTCAGCCTCACGAGCTGCTGAGCTGCCGACAACATTCGTGATCGCCAATACCCGACGCCCGCGTCGCTTTGCCTCTCGCAATGCAGCCAAGGTGTCCGCAGTCTCTCCCGACTGACTGATCACGACGACCAGCGTGTTGTCCGTCTGAATAGGCTCGCGGTACCGGTACTCGGATGCGATGTCCACCTCGACCGGGATTCCAGCCAACTCTTCAAGAACGGCCTTGCCAACCAGCCCCGCGTGCCACGCAGTCCCACAGGCAACGACGTGAATGCGGTCCACCTGCTCTGCGTAACCCGCCGGCCACTTCAGTTCTGTCAGCGTGACCGACTTTAAGTCCTCAGAAACCCGGCCGATCAGTGTATCGCGAATCGCTTTGGGCTGTTCGTGAATCTCCTTGAGCATAAAGTGGTCGTAGCCGCCTCGCTCTGCTGCAACAGCATCCCACGTGACTTTGTAGACTTCTTTCTGCACCGGTTCACCGTCAATCGTAAAGCACGTCACTTGATTCGCATCGAGTACCGCCATTTCGCCGTCTTCCAGGACGTAGATGTCGCGCGTGTACTCAAGAATCGCAGGAATATCGGATGCGACAAAGTTCTCGCCTTGCCCAAGCCCGACGATGAGTGGGCTTGACTTGCGCATGGCGATAATGGTGCCTGGCGCATCTTTGGTGATAGCTACAAGCGCGTACGCCCCGTGCAGGCGCTTGCCGACTTGGACCATGGTCTGCATGAAGTCGCCGTTGTACAGTTCCTCAATCAGGTGTACGACGACTTCGGTATCTGTTTCCGATTTGAACTGATGGCCCTTCGCCGTCAACTCTTCGCGAAGTGCCAGGTAATTCTCGACGATGCCATTGTGCACAATGGCAAAACGGCCACTACAGTCCTGGTGCGGATGCGCATTTTCATCTGACGGGCGACCGTGTGTCGCCCAGCGTGTGTGTCCAATGCCAAGGCTTCCCTGTACGGGTTCCGTGCTGAGTCTCTCCTCAAGCGCGGACAGCCGACCGACGGCTTTGACGACACGCAGTTGCTTGTCGTCGATCGTCGCGATTCCAGATGAATCGTAGCCGCGGTACTCCAATTTCCTCAACCCGCCGACAACAACTTCCGACACGTTCCGTGGTCCAACGTACCCAACGATTCCACACATGAACGGTATCGTTCCTCCTTGGTTGACCTACTCACTCTTGTGCCACGAGTCACCTCATGGTTTTCGAGCCCTGTTTGCGGCGCGGTCCACGCCGGGAGGCACCCGCCGAATGGTTCGCCTACCTCCTCCGCGTCAACTGACGAGGACTGTGAGTTCCGAGTGGAATGGCCCACTGCCCCGGGAGTCAGTCCTGGCGCTATCTGTGTGTCGTAGAGTGGAAGATTCAGATTCACTGCGACACCCTTGCTCGCTCCTCGGGTCGCCTACCGAACGCGACTCCGGCATTTTACGCACCGTGATGTCGAAGTGAAACCTGTCCGGTTGACTTCCCACCGGGTTGCTGACCCGTTCATTAGCCGCCAACACCTCCTTTCCTAGCCTCACTGTCAGTTGCCGAGTTCGTCCTTTATGACCTTTGCCATCTCTTCGACACAACTGCGCAGCAGCACCTCATCAGGACCCTCTGCCATTACACGCACAATCGACTCAGTTCCTGACTCGCGCACAAGGACGCGCCCTTGACTGCCGAGTTGCTTTTCACAGGCATCCATTACCGTGAGGATAGCTGGGTTGTCTCGCCACGCGCGTTTGTCTCGCACACGGATGTTCTCCAGCAACTGCGGGTATCGCGTCATGACTTTCGCCAGTTGGCCGAGCGGTGCTTGTTTCTGAACCATCGTATGCACGAGTTGCAGCGCTGTGAGGACACCGTCACCAGTAGTTGAATGATTGAGGAAGATGACATGTCCTGACTGTTCACCGCCGAGTACGTAGTGCCCGGCACGCATCGTTTCCATCACATAGCGATCGCCGACAGCGGTTCGCTCTACCGAAATGCCGCGATCGGCCATCGCTTTGACGAAACCAAGGTTGCTCATCACAGTTGCTACTACCGTGTCGTTCGTTAGTACTCCTTGTTCGTGCATGTGCAAAGCGCTGATTGCGAGAATATAATCGCCGTCGACGACCTGCCCGGTCTCATCGACTGCAATCAACCGATCGGCATCCCCGTCAAACGCTAGACCCACATCGGCTCCGTGCTCGAGCACTGCGCGCTGTACGACGTGTGGGTAGGTCGATCCGCAACCGACGTTGATGTTGGTACCGTCCGGCTGGTCGTTGACCACGGTGACCTTGGCCCCGAGGGCACGGAACACATGTGGTGCAATTTGATAAGCCGCTCCATTTGCACAGTCGAGGATGACGTGCAAGCCTTCGAACGAAGAAGTGACCGTGCTCTGTAAAAACCTCTGATATGCAGCAACTCCAGGTTCCTCGTACACCCGCCCAATCTTCACGCCCTCTGGGCGAGGCAAGGTATCCTCCGCCTCAGTCAGCAGTCGCTCGAACTCCATTTCCACTTCGTCTAGCAATTTAAACCCGTCTCCGCCAAAAAACTTGATCCCGTTGTCTTCCACAGGATTGTGCGAAGCCGAAATCATCACGCCAGCGTCTGCGTGCAGCAGTCGCGTAACGTACGCTACACCCGGCGTACTGATGACTCCAAGGCGCAGTACATCCACACCCATCGACAAGATGCCACTGATTAGTGCACTCTCCAGCATGTCGCCAGAGATTCGGGTGTCTTTGCCGATCACAAAGCGCGCCCCTGCTTGATGGTCTGTCAGCAGATACGCGCCAATTCGTCCTAAACGATACGCCAACTCCGGCGTCAGGTCGCGATTTGCGACACCACGGACGCCGTCGGTTCCAAACAATCGAGACAAGAGACGCACACTCCTTCAGAAATCCCCACTCATTCTGCCACAGAGAACCCGATCCGACAATGGCGTAAAATCACAGCTCATGACTTAATGTGCGGCCCCAGACACGGTCACAGTTGCGGTTCGCTGCGAGAGTTGAGTGACTTGAACCCACGCGGGCACGAGTACCTCGATAGTTGCACTGGTGCTGTTATTGGCAAGTGTCGATGCATCAATATACACCGTAAGGTTGTTCGCGGTGAGTGCGCTAACGACTGACTGCGGGCCTGAGACAGTCAGATTCACAGTGTGAGTCGACGGCAGTTTGACTGTCTCTCCTGTGGAAGCGTGTTGGATTTGAATTGGAACGCCTGTAAACGTGCGCGACAAACTCTTTTCGACTTTCACCGTCACTGCAACAGACGCCGGTGACGCATTCTGCACTCCATTTTGGAGCGGAACTGGAACTTGTAAAGTGCGGGTCGATTGGAGACCTGTGACATCTACGGGAAGTTGAATCTGAAGCGGCCCGCCGTTCGGTTGCGTTGGGATCGTCCCGGTCACTTGCACGGTCCCCGGCGTCACCTGTAAACCAGCGATTGCGTACCCCCCTGCTGGCAGGCCGACGACTTCCGGTTGGATCTGCGCTGTCTCAGCGGGTGTGTTGACAGGTACAGTCACCGTACAGTTCACCGGCGACGTCGTGACGTTCGGCACGGGGTTCCCCTTGGCGTCGACCGGGATCAGGTTTGCTATGTGCGTTACCGTCTGTGTTGCGCTAGCGACCGACACGTTTGCAATGACGCGCGCGACACGCGACACATCCCCCTGTGCACCGCTGACTTGTACCGCAGCTACGTCCGTGCTCGCTTGTCCTAGCGAATAGCCGCTCTGGGGACTACCTTGTACGTCTACTGTCACGTTGAACGAGCGAGTAACCGCTGGAGCTAACGTAACGGTCACCAAGGACGGCTGCACAGAAAAACTGCTACTGTGCAGTGCCGGCATGTTCAAGGCAGCGACGTGTATCTGATGTGTGCCTGCGGTCAGTCCACGGGCATCTGCAACCAAAGTCACGCCGAGCATCTTTGCAGGCAATCCAGGCAAATCTTGCACGCTGGCGTTTACCACCACGGCGCCGCGACTTGGCTCTACGGATGTAACGACGAAACCGTGCGGTGCCTCGACCTGTATCGCCTTCGGAAATTGCTGCGAGATGCCGATACCATTCGACGCCCCTGTGGCGCCGCTGTTCGGCGCGTGAACTCCGAGCCACAGAGCAACAGCGAGAATAATTGCGATCACTCGCAACATCGTGTTGTTCATCAGCAGCCGATCCATGTCAGGATTCCGCCTTTCGTTTGAACCACGACACCGGTTTCGATTGAGGGGAAACCAACAGGTTCTGTAATTGCTCGGTCAGGGCGCTTTCGCTGAAGTTGCGGGTCAACACTCCATCTACCGCGACAGACACTTGTCCGGTTTCTTCAGACACGACAACGACGACCGCGTCCGACTGCTCGGTCAGACCAATCGCAGCTCTGTGCCTGGTGCCAAGCTTTTTGTCCAAATCACGGTCATCGGTCAGCGGCAGAAAACAGCCAGCAGCGACCAGTCGACTGCCGCGAATAATCACAGCTCCGTCGTGAAGAGGCGTGTTCGGGATAAACGTGTTGATCAGCAGTTCCGAACTGGCGACAGCTTCGATCAGTGTCCCGGTCTCGGTGTATTCAGTGAGACCTGTCCGCCGCTCGATCGCGACGAGCGCACCGATACGATTTTTGGACAACACCTGTGCAGCCTTTACGACTTCAGAGATGACGTGACGAGTGTCTTCTGCGGATGCGTTACCGAAGGAAAAGCGAAAGAATCCGCCACGTCCCAGTTGATCGAGCGCACGGCGCAGTTCAGGTTGAAATACGACCGGGATCGCGATGAACCCAATCGTGATGATTTTATTGAGCAACCAATTGAGCGCCTGCAAGTGCAGCACGCTGCTGATGGCGGTCGCGATGAGGATCACGATGACGCCTTTGAGCAGTTGTACCGCACGGGTACCGCGAATCAGCACCAGGAAGCGGTAAAGGACAAAGGCGACAATCAGGATGTCAATGATGTCAAGTACAGTAAACTTGCGCAAGACTTCCAGCCACAACGCCATTTATTTGCCACCTATCCTGGACAACGCTGGCCCTTTCGCTTCCCTCCATTGTTTCGTACTCGCATAACTGAGTCAAGTAGTCGTGGGCATTCTGTGTCTGCGGGTCGCAAGGCCCGGACGAGGTTTTCCCGGTTTACTCAGGCGCTTGGAGTGTGCCTGGTCGCTGCGCCTTTTGTAGACCGACAACAAGGCCTGCGCGATGCGTTGATGACCCGTGTCGTTCGGGTGCACAGGGTTGCCGCGCAACTTGATGTCACGAATCTGTCCGCGCTGATAGCCGTCGATCAGGGCCTCTTCCCGCCCCTGAAACACGGCATCGAGGTCGACGATTCGCAAGTGATGTCGTTTTGCTACCCTGCGAATCGAACGGTTCAGCGCATTCGTGTATTCAGCCGCTAAGAGAGAGTTGGGAAAAGGATTGTAGATGGTGCACAAGATCACGGTCGACGTCGGCCGGGACACGCATTCCACCACTTCCGTCAGGTTGTCGTAAAGGCGACCAGCAACCTTCATCACGTGTCCGGGATTACTCTCCACTAACCAAGGTGCTGCCCACAACAAGTCGTTGCCCCCGATTAAAATTGTCACAACTCGCGCTTCGTCCCAAATACACTCGGGAGTCCGCCGGACGGCTCGCAACAACTGTTTTGAGGTCCATCCTGGTTTCGCACACGTGTACAAACTGACGTTTCCCTTCCTCGCGAGCGCCCGACGAACTCTAGCCACGAAACTTCGCTCATCCTGCGAAGCGCTGTATCCGAACGTGATCGAATCCCCAAGCGCAGCGTACAGCACACGAACCCCTCCTTCGCCCGTCTTGGTACGAAAGCCGCACGCGAACGAGGGTCGACGTGGGCCGACTGCTGTTACCGTATGTTTCGCAGTGCCTACCCGAAACGCCAAAAGCCCACCCCGCTTGGGTTGGGCTTTTGCGAACCAAGTGTTAAAACTGCGTTCTCTATATAACCGTCTTACCAAACAGCGACTGAGCGAGTTCGACGGCCATCCGGGCAGTCCGGTTTTCCGCATCCAAAATGGGGTTGACTTCCACGATGTCGACTGAAGTCACCTTCCTTGACGCGGCGAGCAGTTCCATCGCGAGGTGCCCTTCTCGGTATGTGACTCCGCCGTTAACCGGGGTTCCGACACCAGGAGCGAACATCGGGTCAATCGCGTCGAGGTCGAGGCTCAGATGAATGCCATCCGTACCGTGCCCCGCGATCTCGATCGCCTCCTCCATTACAGCTGCCATCCCCATCCGGTCGATATCTGCCATGGTATAGGCGCGTATGCCAGTTTGACGAATCAAGGCGGCCTCGTCGGCGTCGATCGAGCGGATCCCGACGAGCACTACGTTTTTAGGATTCACCTTCGGGCTCTTGCCGCCGACGGCAAGCAGGTCTGCGTGGCCTTTCCCGACATTAACGGCGAGCGGCATACCGTGGATATTGCCGGATGGCGTGGTCTCCTCCGTGTTCATGTCACCGTGCGCGTCGAACCAGATGACACCGTAAGACCGGCCGCCTGCAGCCACACCAGCAACACTGCCAATCGAGATGCTGTGGTCCCCGCCGAGCACAATCGGGATGTGGCCATCCGACATAACCTGGGCCACCTGTTCGTACAAGGCTTCACAAACCCGAGTCACTTCCGGCAGGTATTTCAATTTTTCGTTGACAACTTGATGCATCTCCGGCGTCGGTACGTCGATGTTGCCGAGGTCTTTAACGACATACCCCAATTCCTGCAAACTCTCGGCAAGTCCGGCGTAGCGAATTGCACTCGGCCCCATATCGACTCCCCGTCGTCCTTGTCCGAGGTCCGATGGCGCTCCAATAATACGCAGTTCCTTCACAGACTCCACTCCTTTGTACTTGATGCCGCTCGCCTGACCACGTTGTTTGGGCTTAGCTAACGAAAGTGTGGATGAGATGAGGCGTCACCAGGATTTCAATACACGCAGCCACCCATAAGATGGCCAAGATGAGCGGGATCCTTCCGACAGCGTGCCGAACTTCCTGACGAAAATTCGCAACTTGAGTCCCGTTCTCGCCCCGGGTCTGCGCAAGTCCACTGCTATCGCCCTGCGCACCTCCTTTGCCAAGGAGGGCCCAGACCGATTGCAGCGCCGCAACCGCCAACCGCAAACCCAATGCGCAGGCCCAGGTCAAGGCCGTCAATTCAAAAATACCGTGTGGCAGTTCGCCAAACAAGACCACCTTCCAACCTTGAACATGCACATGCGCTGCAGTGACCTGTGTCACTACCCCCATCATCAACCCATTTGTCCAAATCGTGAAGATTGGAAAGACCCCGGCGAAAACGCCGAGCCCCATCATCAACAGTGCAACCCGAGTGTTGTTCCAAAACACTGTCCAGATGGCGGTTAAGGCGTTGCCATTGCGATGAATGGCCTGGGCAATGCGCTGAATATGCAGGATGGATGGGCGCAAGAGGTGGAGGAAATGTGCTGACCATAACTCTCCAACCACGAACCCTGACGCCAACAGTGCAACAGCGACGAGCCAGTACACTAGTCCACCTCGCGAACGCAGTCTGTGGTCCATACGGTTCATCGAGATACCTCCACTAGTTGGGAATAGTCATCGCGTTCACCGCGCACACTTTGCACAGGTTTGAGAAGGAGGTCCGAATCATGAAAGCAACACAACGAACGTTTCGCCTTCGCTTCAGCGCCTTGCTAGCCAGTATAGCGATCATGGCCGCCGCCTGCCCAGCGTCAGTGAGCGCGAAAGAGGCACCAACGGCAAAGACGCCGAGCGCGGTTTACAAAGTTGACACAGATCAAAAAGTTGTGGCTCTCACCTTTGACATCTCATGGGGAGAAAAGGTGCCGGAGCCTGTGCTTGACGTGCTCGAAAAAGAAAAGGTCAAACACGCGACATTCTTTCTCAGCGGACCGTGGACCCTGCGGCACCAAGAGACCGCCAAGCGAATCCACACCATGGGCTTTGAAATCGGCAGTCATGGAAACCTACACAAGGACTTCTCCAATTATCCGGACAGTTGGATCCGTGAACAGGTACAGATCGCAGAGAAGTCGATTTACCAAGTGACAGGCGTCAAAACACGGCTGATTCGGACGCCGAACGGCGACTTCAACCCACGCGTATTGCGCTGCCTGAACGGCATGGGATACACCGTGATCCAGTGGAACACCGATTCGCTTGACTGGAAGAACCCAGGAACCCAAGCTGTCGTCAATCGAGTCGTAAAGCGGGCTGTCCCTGGCGACATCATTTTGATGCATGCCAGTGACTCTTCGAGGCAGATCACGACCGCCCTGCCGCAAATTATCGCGGGCTTGCGGCAAGAGGGCTACCACTTTGTCAGCGTATCTGAGCTTCTCAATCAGACTAAGGTTAAATCCGAAGTACAGTGAATTAGGCAGCGTCACAGTCCCACTCATGTGCCTCAGTTGTCTGTTCCCGTTCTTGGTTTGGATGAAGCCGCCTTCTTGGCGGCTTTCGCACGTGGGCCCTATTCAGCCCATAGCTCCGCTGCCCCACGTTCGAACCGGCCGGCGCTCGGAAAGGCGGACAACAGATCTTGCAGTTCAAAATCATGTATACGCTGACATGCCTCTCATCATACAGCACGAGATCCCCCCTCTCAACGAGGGCAACTCGCATAAGGCCCCTTGCCGCTACACATACTGAGCGAAAGAATCGATGGATACAGGCAGGAGGACCAGAAGTGAAACTTCGAGCCAAGGCGTGGGCGACCCTTTGCCTCTCGCTGCTCTTAACCGTCGGGTGCGGCACTGGAAACATGGGGACAGCTGCGGACGCCAGCAGCGCCGGACAGCAGGACTACGGGACAACCAAGCAAATGGTCGTCGATATCCTTCATTCACCTGAAGGCAAGTCTGCAGTCGAGGAGATTCTCAAGGACCCATCCGTCAAGAGCCAGATCGTTGTCTCCAACACGGACATCGCCAAGGCAGTCGAAAAGTCTTTACAAACAAAGCAGAGCCAGTCTTTTCTTGCTCAGCAAGCGAAAGACCCGGAGTTCGCTGCAGCGTTATCCAAAGCTGTCCAGCCTGAGCTGACGACTACGATTAAGCAGTTGATGAAGGACCCGGAGTATCAAAAGGAAATGCTTGCACTGATGCAGTCTCCCGAGTTCACGACCTACCTGCAAACCATGATGAAAAGTCCACAGTACCGTGGACAAGTCATGCAGA
>JAKAXI010000054.1 GCA_021816665.1 Bacillota bacterium
TCACGGACTGGCACAGTTTTCCCATAGCGACGCGCCAACTCCTGACACTCTGCAATGGATACCAGCGAACCCCCAGCAATAATGTTTGAAACCACACCGTCTTTGGCAGCCAGTTTCGGCACCACGCCGACCAAGTGCCACTCACCGTGGCGACCTCGTTGACAGACGACGCGGAAATCCACCTTTCGCTCGCCGAATGTCAGCAGTGAGATCCCTTGCTGCACCAAGTACGGATGTCGCGACCGCGCCTTTAGCCAGGCTCGCAACTGTGGCTTTGTCAGGTAGCGACGCGACGTGCCAATGCGGGTTTTTGTGCGGTCGAGAGACACCCGGTAACGGTCGCCGTCTTGAGCCTCAACCCGTGTGACACCCATCCCACCATAGCCACCAATCGGCTTGATATAGGCAACACGCCAGCGTTGAATCCGCCGAATTGCACCTTCGACATCGGTCAGACGCAGCGTTTCTGGCACGTACTGACGTACTTCTGGCCCGTTAAGCAGCTTCATGACGCGCCATTTGTCGGGAAGCGGAGGGTTGAACAACGGGATCCCGTGGACGCGAGACATTTTTCGCAAGTTGGAGCTATATCCTTTCACCGCGAGGTGCACGAACACATTTTCATAGATCGCGTCCGGCAGGGGAGTATGCGTCCGCTGCCAAGGGCCAAGTGGCAACGTGGGATCGGTTGGAACCCAACCATCAACGCGGCCTGCTCGCCAGTTCACGTGTTTGGGGTCAAAGAGCACATATTTCCCGCCCCCGCCGTGCACACGCCGCGCCATTTGGCAGTAATATAGGGGTGGACGCAGGATACGACGCCCCCCCGTCGTGCGCAGTTTTGGCACTACGGTGGTAGCCGTACCGATCCACGGAGTTGCTGCGGCCATGCCCGTCACCTCCAAAATTAGACCCTGCACAGTATATGACCCGGTGTCCGGCGCGTCTGTGCGGATGCCCAGATTGGAGGCGTTACAGCCTTGTTGAGACGAGTGTGTAAAGGAAAAATCCATCGAGCAACCGTCACCCAAGCAGACCTGAACTACATGGGCAGTATCACACTAGATCCGGTGCTCATGGCGGCGGCGGACATCCTGCCCTATGAAATGGTGCAGATAACGAACCTCTCGAACGGGGTGATTTGGCACACCTACGCTATATCTGGTGTCGAGAACGCCGGCACTGTCTGCCTGAACGGCCCTCCTGCGCGACACTTTCAACCCGGCGACAAGGTGATTATTCTGTCGCTTGGACTGGTTGACGACAAAGAATGGGAAACCCTGCAGCCGAATGTCGTGTTCGTGGACGAACGGAACCAAATCCAATCCATCGTCGAGCATCGGCCAAGTGACAGCTTCGACGACCAAGTGGTTGGCATTGAAGACAACGGACCATAAATCGCTAACGAGGGACAGGTCTAGACCTGTCCCTTCGTCTGGCGAAACGAATCTTCCGACCAAGAATCAGCTCTTCTGCGCTTACGCTTGCGCCTCTTCCCGGTAGGTAACCGTCACTTTGGTACTGATCCCGCCGCGAACCCAAAAGTCGCCTTTGATCTGTGCGAACCTCGGTTTGGCTGCTGAGACGAAATCGTTCAGAATGAGGTTGGTTACGTCCTCGTGAAAGTGTCCTTCATCACGAAAACTCCACAGGTACTGCTTGAGAGACTTCAACTCCACGATGTGGTCCTTCGGCTGATAATGGATCGTCAGAGTTGCAAAGTCCGGTTGCCCGGTCATCGGGCACAAAGTCGTGAATTCTGCGCAGTTCATCTCGACGTCATACACCGTGTTCGGGTGTGGATTGGGTACGACAACGAGTTCTTTTGATGGCTGTGAAGGCATAGTTCCCCGTCCTTTCTCTTTTCGCAACGCAACACACCAGCGCGATTTTAACAGAATACCTGCAGAAAGAGAATGTGGTACAGTGATCGGAAGAACAAATCGGAGGGGCTGCGATGTCCATAAACTCGTCACCACCGCCTCTGCCACCTGGTTTTGTCGCCGAGATGGACAAGCGCTTGGGTACAGAGTGGCCAGAGCTACGCGACGCGCTCGGAGAGACCGCCAACCGCGCGGTGCGGCTGCACCGCGTGAGCAGCAAGAACGACCGTGATCAACTGCTTCCCATTCCTGCTGCAATTGAAAAGTACCTTGCCGCCCCAGTCCCCTGGACGACGGATGCCTTTTACATCTCCCAAGACGCCCCACTCGGCAAACTGGTGTACCACGAACTCGGCGCCTACTACCTGCAGGAGCCGTCTGCTATGGCCGTCGTAGAGGCACTCGACCCACGGCCTGGAGAGCGTGTCCTTGACCTCTGCGCGGCCCCGGGGGGCAAGACCACCGCGATCGGCCGACGCATGCAAAACAGCGCATCTGGCGTCAAGGGTCTGCTTGTGGCCAATGAGATTCACCAGACACGGGTGCGTATCCTCGGCCAAAACCTCGAACGCCTAGGCGTGGCAGCGCTTGTGGCGAACGAGTCACCGGACCGCCTCGCGATCGCTTGGCAGGAGCAGTTTGACGCAATTCTCGTCGACGCGCCATGCTCAGGAGAAGGTATGTTTCGAAAAGATCCCGATGCTCGCCGCGAGTGGTCTGTGGACAGCGTGATCGCGTGTGCGGTCCGTCAGCGCGACATCCTGGAAAGCGCTGTGCGCATGTTACGCAAAGGGGGGCGACTCGTATACTCGACCTGCACCTTTAACCCGGAGGAGAACGAGCAAACCGTCGCGTGGCTGCGCGACAACTTCGACATGACACTGATCCCGCTCCCAACATGGCCGGGATGGGATGAGGCGAGACCCGACTGGGCAGACGGCAATCCGGACCTTACCCGCGCGCGCCGCCTCTGGCCCCACCGGGGTCGCGGCGAGGGCCACTTCGTCGCGTTACTGCAAAAAGGGGAAATCGCGAACAGCCGCGCAAACCCAGTGCAAGGGATTTCCAGGCGCAGAGGCGTTGAACCAGTTGCTGCCCGTCTCTCCGGGCGTCAGGCTCGTGAGTGGGCAGCTTGGCTCAACGAGGTGACCCATGGCGCTGAAGTACCGGCGGCGTGGCGGAATCCGCGTCTCATCGGCGATGCCCTTTTCACCGATGAGACCGGCGGTTTGCCGGTTGACGGCCTACGCGTGCTCCGATCTGGCATCTGTCTCGCGACTCGCAAAGGTGAGCGGTTCGAGCCACACCACCAGTGGGCCATGTCGGTCCAAGGTGTGGACCGAATCAATCCGCTCTGCTCCGCGTCCTACAGTGTAAACGCAGCGGAGGCATGTCAGTTTATGACCGGACAAGCGTTCCCTCAATCTGGCGCCGCAGAATCGGGTTACGTCTGGGTCCACTTAAACGGGTTGCCAGCGGGGTGGGCAAAACAGGTTCCCGGACGCATCAACAACCTGTATCCAAAAGGACTGCGTCGAGCGGACCTGCTGCCCGAGTAGATTCCTGCGAGGTTGATCGTGAGCTCACTTGCTGAGTGCGTCGATCAAATTCTGCCCGATGGGACTGCCAAGCCCAGTGCAAGCGTCCCAACCGGGCCCCGCTGGATAGATATCCCCTGTGAGACTGGGGTCGTTGTTCCCACTCGTAATGTCCCGAAACGCGTTGTCGCTGCTAGGCATGCTGTAGAGAATTGGGTTGATAAACCCTGCTGAATGGCTCACTCTGTGGTTCGCGAGCGCAAGGAGCCCGGCCCACAGTGGCGCAACGGCGCTTGTTCCACCGATTGCAAACTGCTGGCCGTCGACAAGTACTTGATACCCTGTGGCGGGGTCCGCATCCCCTGCTACGTCTGGGACGCCACGTCCTACTCTCGCGCCTGGGTTTGCGGAGGGTGGGACGTGAGCGTTCGCTTGCCAACTGGGCAGCGGGAAAAACGCGCTGACTCCCCCACCCGTGGCACCGCCGCTCGTGCCGTCGTTCCACACGGTCTCACTTGAGATGGTGCTGCCCGAGCCAATTAAACGCGTGCCGCCGCAAGCGAGGGCGTACGGAGCTGAAGCGGGAAAGTCGACATGAAAGTTGCCATCGTTGACTCCGTCAGTTGACCCGTTGTCGCCAGCAGCGCAGCATACCGTGACGCCGAGAGCCGCCGCATCCTCGAGAGCGCTGTTCATCGCCTGCATCGCCTGTGATGACCACGACACTTCCGGTCCGCCCCAACTGATCGAAATGACTGACGGTTTGTTCGTGGTGTCGTGAACGGCTGCCTTAATGGCGTTGAGAAACCCAGCGTCCGTGTTCGGCGCAAAGTACACCGCGATGCGCGCACCGGGTGCTACAGACGCCGCAACTTCAATGTCGAGATCAACTTCTCCATCTGGACCTCCCGCGTTGCCGGTTGGTTGATTGACGGCCCCGTCCACAGAAATCGCTGTCACAGATGGCAGTGGCAGACCGAGGTCTGTAAAGTACTGGTCGATGTTCGCTGTGCTATATCCCCCGCCAAGTTCAATGATCCCGATACATTGGTCTTTACAGTTCACGTCTGTTGGAAAGTGGTACAACTGGGCTACTTGATCGGGTGTGTATGAAACTGGGGGAATCGCTCTATGGGTTGACTCTAACTCTGGGTGGAAAATGCGAAAGTGTGGCTTAGCCTGGGGGCGGTTGTCTAGACCGAGAACGGCTGCCACGACCCCGGCTAGGTATTCAGGGATGCGGACAGGCCCCTCATGTCCTTGATAGGCGAAGTCTCTGTGTTGATAGTCCCCGAGTTCAATTCCGAAAGCAGTGTTGATGGCTGCGACCCTGCCTGACAACAAGACGGTGCGCGACGGGATGTGGACTCGCTCTACGGTCAGAGTGTATTCCTTAGCGAATTGCTCAATTTGTGCGACGTCACTCAGGTCTGCGCCGTGAACGGCTGCGAATTCATCGTGGGTTATGTAGGTTCTGAGAGCAGGAGGAAGCACGCTCATTTCCTCGACTCGTTGACGTAGCTCCTCGCCCGACTGACGTCGCAACAGAACTGTCACGAAGACCCATCTGCTGGAGTCTGAGGGCCCCACATACGTGGCCCCTGGAACGATGGTACGCTCACTGCCGTCAATACGAACACGCTTCAACGACCTCTCGTTCATACCCATCATCCTCCCGATTCTGTTTCGTCCACTAGAGCAACCCGTTCACCCCACATATAGAACTAAATTTTTAGAACACAGTATAACTTGTCTGTCTACAGGTATTCAAAGAGGAACTTGCATAGGAAACGGGAGTAAACGATGGCTTGTGAGAGGATATGGCAACTGCGAGCCGCTGTTTGCGGCGCACGACGAGTGACACAGGTGTCGCTGAAGCGGGTGTCTCGCACCCGTTATTATTCCTGCTGATGCTCAGCTTCGAGGTTTTCGCTATAAAAGCGCCTCCTGTACGCTGGGTGTGTGATGGGTCGATGCCCTAAGAACCCTAGCTAGGAGGCGCTAACATGAAGTCTAGTGTAATTTCGACAGCGAATCAACGTGTGGAACGAATTACCACCTCTACCCTCATCCAACGTTGGCTGGACCTATGTGTTCCTAAGATCTCCAGCCTCTTCCAGAATGTCGTCTCGCAACGTGATCCTGAATCGTCGTTCAACGCCTTCTACCTCCGTTCACCTCCTTCTATCTCCGTTCAACGTCGTCTACCGTCGGTTAGCGACACTGGTGACGCTAATCACTGACGCGGGGCCACCACAGACACGGATGAGCGGAAAAAATGTCGCTAAATCGGATTTTCACCGCCGTTAGCGACATTTTCGACACCTTGAACCGCCGTTCAACGCCTTCTACCTCTGGTTAGCGACACTGGTGACGCTAATCACTGACGCGGGGCCACCACAGACACGGATGAGCGGAAAAAATGTCGCTAAATCGGATTTTCACCGCCGTTAGCGACATTTTCGACACCTTGAACAGCTGTTCACCGCCGTCTACCTCCGGTTAGCGACACTGGTGACGCTAATCACTGACCCTAGGCCACCATAGGCACGGATGAGCGGAAAAAATGTCGCTAAATCGGATTTTCGCAGCCGTTAGCGACATTTTCGACATCCTGAACGGCTGTTCACCGCCGTTCACCGCCCGTTAGCGACACTGGTGACGCTAATCACTGACGCGGGGCCACCACAGGCACGGATGAGCGGAAAAAATGTCGCTAGATCGGATTTTCACCGACGTTAGCGACATTTTCGACAGCCTGAACCGCTGTTCACCGACGTTAGCGACATTTTCGACATCCTGAACGGCTGTTCAACGCTGTTCGCGGCCGTTAGCAACGTCTTCGACAGCCTCCGCCCCAACGCAACGCACAATCAGATCCCGGTAAACTCTCCCAGTTGAATCCAATCTGCGTCAGTTGAAACTGATGCGCGCCACCTTTGCGAGTCGCTGACGCCACACGTCGAGCGGCCAGTAGGTGCTGCCAGCGTAGACCATCCGCTCTACGCGGCCGTCCTCTGCATGGAAGTGTACGAGCTCACCTTCAGACCCACCGCTGCTAGTGTCCACGATTTTGAACGTTTCTCCTTCCACCCACTCCAGTTTCTCCACCATCGCGACAGGATTCCAGCCAGCGCCGTATACCGCTACCAAGTTGTCCCCGGTTGCCACGATGTCGAAGGGGCCACGGAGGTTGGAATAGGTGCCTTCAAACAGAGACCAGTCGTGAGTTGGATGAGCAGCTTCATGTTTCTCAAAGTAGCTGATGGCTTTGTAGATCCCGGACAAAATCCCCTCAGCGGGACCATCCGCCGCGTTGGTCAGGACGGTCACGACCAGTCCTTCTTTCGGGTCAGCCATGGTGTTCGTAATACAGCCAGGAAAGCCGCCGCTGTGACCGAAAGTCTGACGCTCATCGTATCGGCGCAGGATAAAGCCTAGGCCATATTCCGTGTCACGCGGTCGAACTGGGCTCTGCATCGGCCATTCCGGCCGCTGCATCTCCTTTTTCGACTCGTCACCGAGCAGCTTCCCGGAACCGACCATCTGCGCCGTAAAGTACGTACACAGGTCTTGCGCTGTGGAGCAAAAACCGGTCGCCGCGGACATCACATGAGTGCTGATCGCGGCGATCGGCAATCGAATTTTCGGCTCCGGACAGGTATAGCCGGTGACGAGGTCCGCGACTGGAGGTTGGTTCAGTTCTGGTCGATACTCCGGAAATGTGCTGTTTAAACCGAGTGGTCGCACAATCCGGTCGAGTACAAACTCGTTAAACGGTTGACCTGACACGCTTTCGATGACCAACCCCAACAACGTGTAGCCGTAGTTGGTGTACTTCATTTTGGTGTTGTTGTCGAGGATGAGACCCGTTTCGGACATCTCACTGATGAACCGATCGACATCGGGAAAGGGCCGTTCAACCTCCCAGTAGTCGGTGTTGAGTCCGTCGCGAATGACACCTGCCCCATGAGACAAGAGCTGGCGGATGGTTACGCGCCTGAACCGCTTGTCCTTGTGATTTTGCAACCACGGCAAGTAATCTGCGGCATAGTCGTCGATCCGAAGCCGACCTTCTTCTGCCAGCAACATGATGGCGGTGGCAGTGAAGGTTTTGGAATGAGATGCGATGCGAAAGACGTGTCGAGGCGTCATCGGCAGCTGACGTTCCAAATCAGCGTATCCATAGGCCTCATTCATCAGCATCTCACCTTGGTAGGACACACCGACGACGAAACCAGGGACCGTCTCTTCTTCGTACCGCCGGGCGAGCCATGACTTGATGTACCGAATTGCGTGATCTAGCGCGTCTCTGTTCATGAATGGTCCTCCCAGGGGTAATCGGAACTGGCGCTATGAACTGGCTCTATCAATCTGTGTCACTGGAGTGATTCGATGACCATCGCGATCCCTTGACCGCCACCGATGCAGAGCGACGCCACGCCGTAGCGCTCGCCGCGCTCACGCAGCTCGTACGCCAGGGTCAAGAGCAACCGCGCGCCGCTCGCCCCAACCGGGTGTCCAAGCGCGATCGCTCCCCCGTTGACATTCGTCCGATCACGCGGCAGGTCGAGTTCTTTCTCCACGCTGATATACTGCGACGCAAACGCCTCGTTGACCTCAAACAGCGCGATGTCTTTTTGCGAGAGCGACGCAGCCGCTAACGCCTGTCGAATGGCAGGCACCGGCCCAATGCCCATATAAGCAGGGTCGACCCCGGCCACGCCATAACTGACCACGCGCGCAATTGGGCTGTAGCCATGCTGTGCCACGGCTTCACCTGACGCAATCAAGACCGCTCCTGATCCGTCATTAATCCCGCTCGCGTTGCCCGCCGATACCGTGCCTGCGCCGTCGAATGCCGGTTTTAGCTTCGCCAGGCTCTCCATGCTGGTGTCCGGTCGAATGTGCTCGTCGTGTTCGATCACGGTGTCGCCCTTGCGTCCCTTGATGATCACTGGTGCAATCTCCTTCGCGAACCGCCCTGACGCACGCGCTGCGGCCGCGCGCTGGTGGCTGAGAAGAGCGAACTCGTCCTGTTCTTCACGAGAGATGCTGTACTTCTTGGCGAGGTTCTCCGCAGTGATCCCCATCGGTAGATTCCCACGGCAATCCGTCAACACCTCAGACAGCAGGTCGACCGCCTTCCCGTCGCCCATCCGCATGCCAAACCGGGCACCCCGCAAGAGATACGGTGTTTGGCTCATATTTTCAGCACCGCCAGCGAGGCCGACTTCGCTGTCGCCGAGCAGGATGTCCTTCGTGGCAGTGACAACGGCCTGCAGACCGGATCCACACAGGCGGTTCACCGTGAGCGCAGGTGCAGTCTGCGGCACACCTGCGTTGAGGCCGATGTGGCGCGCAATGTAGGCTGCTCCGTTGTGCCCCCCGATCACGTTGCCGAACACCACGTTGTCGACATCGCCAGGGTCGACTCCGGCGCGCTCGAGCGCTGCCTTCGCAGCCACTGTGCCGAGTTCTGTCGCGTTGACGCCTGTCAGTCCACCGCCAAATGATCCGAACGCGGTCCGCGCCCCTTCGAGCAGAAACACTTGTCTTGCCATGGACCCTCTCTCCTTAGTGTGGCAAATTTATTCGTAGCTGTAGAAGCCTCGGCCGTTCTTGCGTCCAAGCTTGTTCGCGCGGACCATTTGCCGCAGCAGTGGCGCAGGGCGATACTTCGGGTCACCGGTCTCACTGAACAGCGTCTGTGCGACGAACAACAGCGTGTCGAGCCCGACCATATCTGCGAGCGCCAACGGGCCAATTGGGTGATTTGCACCGAGCATCATGCCCTTGTCGATGTCTTCCGGGCTTGCCAGCCCTTCCTGCAGGACAAAGATAGCCTCGTTCAGCATCGGTACGAGAATCCGGTTGACGACGAACAGGGGTGCCTCCTTGACATCGATGCACTCTTTCCCCATTCTCTCGCACACCGACATTGCTACCTCCACTGCATCTTCGGAAGTGTCTTGTCCGCGGATGATCTCGACGAGTTTCATCACTGGAACCGGGTTGAAAAAATGCGTACCGATGACAAGGTCAGGGCGCTCAGTTGCGGACGCAATCTCCGTGACCGATAAACCGGACGTGTTGGTTGCCAGGACGGTTTCTGGTCTACAAACTTGGTCTAGTAGAT